>DAIOWA010000422.1:0-3559 GCA_036758705.1 Pyrinomonadaceae bacterium
AGTGCGTTGTTGTTGATATTGCCGTAAAGGCCATCGTCTTTCAACACATCTCGGAGCGCCCGCGCTGGCCTCTTTCCAGTAAAAACGTCGGTCGAAGCCTTCCATAAATTGAAATCAAAAACGCTCGGAAGCTCTGTGTCGACACCGTCCCAACCGGTACGCCCGCCCTGGAAGAATGCGGTGTGAGCAGAATCTTCTTCCAACACCTCGCCCACCATCCAATAGTTCGGATACTGCTTGCGGATCGCTGCCGACCAATCGCGAATGAACGTGCGCGGCATGTACTGGATCGTGTCCTGCCTGATCCCGGCGATGCCCGTCATCCCGATCCACCACAGAGCGTTCTGGATAAGATATCGCGAAACCTCGGGTTCGTTCTGATTCAGGTCCGGCAGGATGTCGTTGAACCACCCGCTCAAAACGACTTCACGCTCAGCCTGCGAAGCGTTCGGCGAAAGCAATACAGAATCTTCGAACGTGTTCTGTGATTTTGGATTGAACCAATTATCCAGCGGCGGCCGTTTCGCCCACGCGTGCTGCAGATCTACGTGGTTCGCGACCTGGTCCTGAATGACCTTGATGCCGTTTCGCTTGCATTCGCGGATCAGTTGTTGCAGATCGGCGAGCGTGCCGAAATGGTTCTCGACGCCGTAATAGTCGATGGCGTGATAGCCGTGATAATTCGAATACGGGCACCACGGCTTGCCGCACTGATTGGCTTCGTCCGGATTGTCGTACCACGGTGTCAGCCAAATAGCAGTTACCCCGAGTTCCTTCAGATACGGGATCCGCTTCGCTATCCCCTTGAAATCGCCGCCGTGCCAAGCCCGCGGATTCTTTCGGTCGACGTCCTTATTATTCGCGGGATCGCCGTCGGAAAATCGGTCGGTCATTATCAGGTAGATGACGTCTTCGTTCGTGATGGTGGTCGTTTTGCTCTCGATCCGTGGTGAGATCTCGAACGGAATCTTGGCATTACCCGCGGGAGTTTTCACATCAAACTCAATTCGTCCGGTTCGTGCCTTAGAAGCTATTTCAAGATCAAAAAAGATGTAGTCGCCCCGCGAATTGACCTTCACATTTGAGATCTTCAAATCTGAAATTTCAGATCCAACGGACGCGTCCTGTAAATTCTCCCCGCGCACCGTCACCCGCACCGGATTAATCGAGTGTCCCGCCCACCAATTGGGTGGCTCGACTTTCTCGACCGCCGGGGCCTGTGCAAATACGCCCGCCGCAATGCTGCAGGCGAATACAATGATGCTGAAGCAACGAGTAATCGACATCTCAAGATCTGAACTGCGAAAACTAAAAACTGAAAGTTACACCATCAGTTTTCACTTTTTGCCTTTCAGCTATGCCGGATGAAATAGGCTAGAGAAGCAGGGCGTGTGAACGTCTCAAGTTCGCACGCCCCGGTAAGTGAAAAGAATTTCAACAGAACCGCGGTAGCTTAGAACTCCAGTCGCAATCCGAACTGGACCTGGCGGTTCGTGAAGCCATAGGTCGAACGGATCGTGCCAAAACCGAATACCGGATCGGTGTTATTGAGATCCGTATTCGGAGGCGTAAGCTGCGGACTGTTGAAAAGATTAAAGAACTCCGAACGGAATTGGATCTTGAACAGATCGCCTACCTGGAAATTCTTCAAAAGACCCATGTTCAACTGGTTGTTGCTTGGCCCGCGAAGGCTGTTACGCTCCAGATTTCCGAACGTGTTTGCCGCCGCATTGGTGAACGCAGAGCGGTTCAAATACAGATCCTGGTTGCCGGTATACGGCTCTCCCGTAAGGTTTACTCGGACACCGTCGCGGCGAACGTCGAACGGCTGTCCGCTCTGGAATCTCCAGATGCCGTTGACCTGCCAGCCGCCAAGGATCGCATCGACGGCGCTGTTCCAATTCGAACCCCAACGCCGGCCTTTTCCGAACGGCAGATCATAGACCGATTGAAGAGTCAGCACGTGCGGAAAATCGAGCCTCGAAGTTGAAAAAGGTTCAATGAAGTTGATGTTGCGGTCCCCGACCGAGTCAAAAGCGCCTTCACCGTTGTCCTTCGTCTTCGAGAGCGTATAGGCAACTCGATACTGCCAGCCAGCCGTGAATCGTCGCTCCAGAGCGACCTGCAGCGAATCGTACGAGGATTCGCCGATGTCGTCGCGGACGTTCACGTTACCGCCGTTGCCGTAACACGGAGGAGTTGTGTCGCCGTTCGGGCACGCGGCGTTCGTACCCGGTTCTACGATGCGTCCATTGAGGTTGTAGTACAGGATCAAGTTACGCCCGCGCGTCCCGAGATACCCGACGCTCAGAGCCGTGTCGCTGGTCAGCTGCCGCTGATATTGGACATTAAACTGATGAACGTTGGAGACCTTGTTGTCCGGCCTCCAAGCGAGCACCGTGACGTTCTGCGGGTTGTTGAGATTTACATCAGTCACGCTGCCAAGAGGTAACGCCCCTGTGGCAAGACGCGAATCGAGGGAACCATTCGGTGCACGCCCTGAAAGGGTTATTCGGACACCGTCAGTATAGTTGAATTGCGAAAACCCGCTGTAAGGAGGATTCTGCGCCAATTGATTATCTATACCGCCGCGGTCCAAAAAGTAGAACAATCCATAGCCGCCGCGGATAACGTCTTTCGCATTGCCGCCAATGTCGTACGCAAACCCGAGGCGGGGACCGAAATTATTCTTGTCGGTTTCAACAAGATCGTCCGAACTGTCGCTCGCAACTACCAGCCGGCCCGTCTCAAGGTCGAAATTAGCCTGCCGACCATACATCTCGGTCGGATTGGTGAAATACTCATACCGAAGTCCGAGATTGAGCGTAAGTTTCTTGCTCACCCGCCAGTCGTCCTGGATAAACAAAGCGTTTTCCCAGTTACGCGTGCCCACAGAACCAAAGGGAGGGCCGATCTGGTAGTTACACACAAATCCGATCAGTAGGTCTGACTGCTCCCACCCGGTAGATGCTGCACCGCCGCACTGCGACGGATCACCGTTTCCGATCAGGAAGAAATATCCCTTACCTCGGTTAGGACGATAGAGCGAAACATCTCGACGAAGGATCGTCCCACCGAACTTAAATGTGTGATCTCCGGTCGTGAATGTAAGACTGTCCACGATCTGGTAAGTGTTCTGGGGAACAAGGTAGGGACCGAAATCGCCCGTGTACTCGAGCTGTCCGTTGTATCCGCCGATAAGGGCACCGCCGCCGAGGCTCGCATCGCGGTTTGCGTTCGGAATACCCAGGTCGGCCGAGACCGCCTGGTCGAAGAATGGAGGCGTAAAGCCGTAACTTAATCGCGACGCCTGTATTCTGAATTCATTAAAGAGCGTGGTTGTGACTGCCGTACTGAGCCCAATAACTCCGCCTTTCGTTCGGATAGGGTTAGTGCCCGATCCGAAGCCGGCCGGAAGCTCAGGAAGCCGTGACGTGACCACCTGATCAAAAAAGCCCTGGCTCCAGCGTCCAAAAAGCTGATTGCTGTCGTTCAGGCTGGCATCAATTCGAATGTCATATGTATTCTGTTCAGTAGTCTCGTTTCGGGTCGTTTCGAA
>DAIOWA010000423.1:0-3539 GCA_036758705.1 Pyrinomonadaceae bacterium
GGTCAAAAACAAAAATTACAGCTGTAGGTGTATGACAGGATAGGCCAAAAAGCAGCCTTTGTAATTCACGTAAACCTTGGAAACCGCATTGTTTACGCGTTGTCACCAAAATTACAAACCGCACTTTTTGCAGAGACCGCACTATGGGCACGTGTATTGCTAATTCTTTCTCGGCCGGAAGAATTACAAAACCATAATTTGGTGACAAAACTGTGCCGCGGAAACCGCAGTAATGAGAAAGCGAGATAGAGAAAGAATCATTAAAAATATCGATGTCGATATTGAGCCGAAGCAGGGCCGGCCGATAAGCGTAAGACCTTACGATGAGGACCACAAAAAACTCGAAGAGATCTCAGCCGAAACCGGAGAAAATAAGGCAGCGATAGTCCGCAGAATGATCCATTTCGCATTGAACGAGAGACGGCAACACTTTGCTGCCGGCCGCTGTCAGGAAAAGCTTGACTGGCTGGGGCGGACCGGCAGGCAAAATGAGACCGTGAATCTCTCCCTAACGGGGAACCTCGTTGCGATCGGTGACCGCGTTGAACGAGTGGAAACTGAGTTGGAAAACCTGTCGGATCTCCTGCAAATAGTAACGTCTCTTACGACCGAAATTTACTCGATGTCCAGCCTGTCGATATCATCCCTGAATCTCGTATTCACAAAACTAATTGAATATACGTCACCGGAACTAAGCGACCGGAAGCAGGGCGTCATCATCGCTTCGACCGCAATGGTGGACCTGATTGACCACGCCGTCACCGATCTAAAGAAGTGTCTCTTGTTTCATGAACACGTCACCGGCGACGAATCTCTCTCAAAGAGCTACCTCGGAACCAAGATCCAGATTCTAAAGCAGCGGATCGAATCGCTTCCGCAAAGGACAGATCAAAAAACAGACGCATCATGAGAGTTATAGCAAGCGTTCAGTCTAAGCGGGGCAGTTCGCGCGGACTGATTCACTATCTCGCTCATAGCAAGATCGATCCAAATAGGGAGTCGGTAAGTGGCCGAGAACTTTTTAATGCATTTACGGAACATCTGACAGTCCGAAGCGCAAACAACTTTCTGAAATCAGATTGCGGCAAAGGACGCCCTTCAAACGCCGATCTGCATCATCTGGTACTGTCGTTTCGGCAAGCAGATTTTCTGCAAATTGGATCGACGGACGAGGAACGCAAACGACGAATAAAGATCGTCACAAGGCACGCCATCGGGAAGTTAGAAGAAAGGCTCCAAAGCGATCGGCTTGCCTGGGCGGGGGCGGTACATCTCAACACGCCAAACCCACACGTACACATTGCAATTCAAAAGCAATATTTGACCCGAGATGTTCAGAGCAAATCGTTAAACAAGATCCCCCGGGAGGCACTTCCACATTTCGAGCTTATCGAGAGAGAAAAGCAAATAGTCAATGGCATTCTAATAGAATCCGCGAAGGTTAAGCTGCAGGAGTTGGTCGAAGGAGGAAGTCCATCGCTGAAGCAATCCAAAAGCAAACGCCAAGATCATAATCCGAGGATTCACGAAGGCGACAAGGCGCACATAAAAGATGCGAAAGATGCGTACGATGATGAACGACAGATTCTCCGTCGAGGCATCCTTGCTGAATACCAGCTTAGATTTAGGGAGGAACGAATCGCGTTCCTAATCGATCACCGCGACCACCTAAAGTTTCCGGTAACCGATCCCGTTCGAGGAAAGCGGCATAGAGTCTCGCTGGTGGAACTACAACACCGTTCAGATAGTTCCGACGACGCTCAAAAAACGGCCGGCCAGCAACGCCAGATAAAAGCGATCACGCACAACATACTCACCAAAGAAGAATCCGAATTCTTTAAGCTCAAGGAAGAATCAGCCTCCATAAGAAAAAACGCCAACAAGATCCGGAAACACTACAAGGCGAGTGGCATAAAACTACCAATCCCAGCCTTTCAAAAAGATGAGCTCGATGACCTTCAGCAACAATGTCTCGCAAGCTCATATACGCGGGAATATTTGTTCCTTGAACAGATCAGAAGTGAACTTGAGATTAGCAACGAGATTAACCCGAGAAGCCAGGATGATCTTGAGCTTTTGGCAGGCCAGAAGATCCTGTCAGAAATGAGACAGCGGCTTCATCGGAAACAGATTCTAGACTTCAAGGACAACCGATACTACCGAAAAGTGACGCTCGGAAAAGAGCGATTGTCTCTGTCAATGATGGATCGTCAATTCGATCAGAAGGCCAGCTCTGCAAGGTCTCTCCTTCAGCCTCTTCGTTTGGCAATCGACTCGATTGCGGGGCCGTTCAGAAAATCTCCATCAAAGACTAACGACGTTCATCTCCGAAGTGCGATCGAAAAGGACCTGAATGAGCAATCACTTCAACTCCAGAAACAACTTCGTAATGACGAAAAGAAGACGAACGCTTTGGGTAAAGTTCTTGCGCGAAATGCAAGCCACAGTGATGTGAATCCGAAATTCTCAGCGAAGGATCTGATCGAATATGAAGCATTGGCTAGAAAACTCAAATTGACTCCAGAATATGGGGCAGTGTGGGACCTTCAAAAGGTTGCGATCTTTGCAGCCCGGAGAGGCCAAGTTGGCACCTATACTGGCAACAGTGAAAGTCATTTAGTAGCCGGTCGGGTGATGGCTAGGGAAGTGCTTTGTAATATCGGCTTGAACAAAGCCAAAGACGACCTTGCCTACTTTCGTAAATCGAAGCGATTTCATAAATTTGAGCTGGAGGACAATAAGAACGGACCGACAAATTATCTGAGCCTTAATGATGTGGATCTTCCACGAAGAACTTCCGTCTTGGATCACGCGTTGAATCTACTGCTGGAGAGCAAGGATCACAGAGCTTTGAGGAGCGAAATCGAGGACCGGGTGAAAGAACATGAAGCGAGCCTTAAGGCTGACGTCGCTGCTGCTAAGAGCCTTTCCATAGCTGCGGCTGTTGAAGCGGCAGAGTTCAAGCAACCTTCTTTTTGGGGAAACACCGCTGCCCCGGATTTTCAACCACTTTTTACGAGAAGCGAAATTGCCGAGATCGAGAAACGAATCGAGAACACATCCAGCAGCAAAGAATCGGGAACACTAAGTTCGATCCTAGAGGATTCAGCCAAGGAACACCCCGAAACTTTTGACGAGCTTCTGAATAGAGTCGTTACTCCCGAAGTCGAACTACAAACCGTTGCCGATCGCTCCCCCGCAACACCGGTACAGAGTTCACGATCAGACGAGCGAGAAAGATCGAATGGTCGAAAAATTGGAATCGGATTGGAACGGTAGAAAGTCCCTCTTTGAATCGGCCTCAAGCCATCGATCCAAGGCACGTATTTTGCCATATTAGTGAGTTCAGTCAGATAGCTGATCAAGACTAGAGAAGGGCAAATTATGGAATACGATTTGAGCAATAGCGTGGTTGCTCGCTTAAACGAGAGTGGATCATCACTACCGCGAAGGAGCCTTGACCTCGGGAACATAATCACTCCAGAACTGGGGCTTCTATCGCCCAATCGGAACGAAATAGCACCACGCGGGCGATCGCG
>DAIOWA010000424.1:0-3535 GCA_036758705.1 Pyrinomonadaceae bacterium
ATTCCCCTCTTGAGTTTCGTCGTCAGCGTATCCCTTATATTTGTGTTTCCAAATTCAAAAGAATGGAAAATAGCTGCGGGAATAAATTCGATTCCCTTCGCATTGCTCCTACTACTCGGCATATTTTTCTGGGTGGCAGGTATCGATAGCTAACCTCGTGCGGTCAAGCATTCACGTCATATGTTAAAATCATGGCTTATACCTCGATAAGCTATGACACCTGAGATCAAAGAAGCCGCATCTCCCGCCGAAGCTGAAAAAGAGCGATGGGAGCAGGAAACACTTCAGAAAGTACTCGACAAAACGCCGGAGCGAAAGAAGTCGTTCGAGGGTGTTTCGCTTGAGCCTGTAGATCGGCTTTACACCGAAACCGACAGTGACGGCATCGACGTGGGCTTCCCCGGCGAGTATCCATATAAGCGCGGTATCCACCCGACCGGCTATCGCGGCAAGCTCTGGACGATGCGGCAGTTCGCCGGATTTTCATCGCCCGAGGAAACTAATCGACGATTCAAGTATTTAATGGCCCAGGGTCAGACCGGCCTGTCCGTCGCCTATGACCTTCCGGCCCTAATGGGACTTGACGCCGATTCGCCGCTCTCAGAAGGCGAAGTTGGTAAATGCGGTGTAGCGGTTTCATCGCTCGCGGATTTCGAGGTTCTCTTCGACGGCATCCCGCTCGATCAGGTTACGGTCTCGCAAACCATCAACGCTCCTGCGCCGATCTTCCTCGCGATGTATCTGGTCGTCGCCGAAAAGCAGAAGGCCGACTTCAACAAGATCTCCGGCACACTGCAGAACGACATTCTCAAGGAATACATCGCGCAGAAGGAATGGATCTACCCGATCAAGCCGGCGATGAAACTCGTGATCGACACGTTCGAGTACACGACCAAGCACGTACCGAAATACAATCCGATCTCGATCAGCGGCTACCACATCCGCGAAGCCGGGGCGACCGCTTTGCAGGAACTCGCGTTCACGCTCCGCGACGGTGTTGAGTACGTTCAGTACGGCGTCGATCGCGGGATGGACGTGGACGAATTTGTCCCGCGGCTATCGTTCTTCTTCAACGCGCACAACGATTTCTTCGAAGAGATCGCGAAATATCGTGCCGCACGCGTCGTGTGGGCTCGCACAATGAAGGAGCGCTTCGGTGCGAAGAATCCGAGGACGATGCAGTTGCGCTTCCACACGCAAACCGCCGGCGTTTCGCTCACCGTTCAGCAGCCGCTCAACAACATCGCCCGCGTCGCGATCCAGGCGCTCGCCGGCGTGCTCGGTGGAACTCAGTCTCTCCACACCGATAGTTACGACGAAGCACTCGCACTCCCAACCGACAACGCCGCCTTGATCGCACTCCGGACCCAGCAGATCATCGCCGAAGAAACCGGCGTCGTGAACACCGTCGATCCGCTAGGCGGTTCGTGGTATGTCGAATCGCTGACTGAGAAAATGATTGACGGCTGTCTCGACTACTTCGCAAAGATCGACGGTTTCGGCGGAATGGTTGAAGCAGTCGAAGCCGGGTTCCCGCAGCGTGAGATCCAGGAATCCGCGTATCAATATCAAAAGGCCGTCGAACGAAACGAGCAGACGATCGTCGGCGTCAATAAGTACGCGATGGACGAGGAGATCCACAAAACCGACATCCTCCAGATCGACGAAACCGTCCGCGACCACCAACTCGAACGCCTCGCTCACACAAAATCGACCCGCGATAACGGTTCCGTCGCAAACGCGCTCGACAAATTAAAACTCGCCGCACGGTCCAGTGAAAACACCATGCCTGCGATCATCGAATCCGTCGCCGCCTACGCCACCGTCGAAGAGATCTGCGTCGCGTTGCGTGATGTGTACGGCATCTACGAGGAACCGGCGTTCTAATTTTGCGCCAGTTTCGAGTTATCAGTTTAGAGTTTCGAGTTATTTTCTGACCGACAACTCGAAACTAGAAACTGGTGAGTATTTTTATGCAAGATTTCAGAAAACTACTGGTTTGGCAAAAAGCCCACGACCTCGCATTGTTTACCTACCGAATCACTGCAGATTTTCCAAAGGAAGAGTTGTTTGGATTAAGAAATACGCTGCGGAAAACCGGTGTCGACATTCCGGCGTTGGTCGCAGAAGGTTGGTGCTAAAGAAAACAACCTTGAGTTCTCGCGATCAGTTACAAATGTGATCGCCCTTTCCAACAAAATGGAATAATACGCATTGTTGGCCCATGATCTCACGCTGATCGGAGATCAGGGGCACGTAGACTTCACGAACCGCATCATCGAAGTACGCAAAATGCTGAGCGGATTTAATCAGCGGCTTTCCTGATCCGATTCTTCCATAATTTCTGCGATTAGTTCTGACGGAGCATTTCACCCGTGCTCGGTTGGAACCAGAATGCCCAAAATTCTTCGTATTGCGGTCCTTGGCCTGATCGCGCTCATTCCTGTCATCACCCAAGCTCAGACGGTCTCGCGATGGGCTCTTGGTCGTCCGGCGTTGCTTATGGATATGCCGGCGGATCCGTCGGCGGGTGGTGCGGCGTGGGCCGAGCGATCGGCGTTTTCTATTTTCCCCAATAACTGGGCTGCCGAAGCCGGCGGGTTGCGGATCGAGGTCGCGCGGATCTATACGTCAAAAGATCCGGCGGGACTTTTTGCTGAGGTTGGGCCGAAAATCGGCGGGCAACTGTCGGCGATCTCTAGTGGGAAGATCTCGGGCCGCGAGTTCCTCAGCTATGGAAGCGGTGATCGGACAGTGCTTGTGATCGGACCGGACGGCGGGATCAATTCGGCAGCAAGCTGGATCGTCGTCGCGACGTATAAGGACGCAGCTTCGCGGGATCTGGCCGCACAGCTATTCAGTTCGATCAAGGTTGAGCGTGAAGGTTCGCGGCACTGGGCGATCCGCAGCCTCGGCCACACGTTTCTGGCCGCCGACATGCCATTCGATCTTCAGACCGCCGAGGGCACGAGTCCCGGAATGACGCGGTACGAATCGAGCTTTGACGGGATGAATATCCAGGCTCAGATCGAAACGCCGGAAGCCGGAAATGTCTTCAATATTGACTCCAATCTAAAGAATATTCTCGAAGCTGAAAAGACAAAGCCCGGCGTGACTGAGTTTACGTCGAGCGCGTCGAAGTACAAGCTTGGCACACGCGATGGATATCTGGTGACAAAGCAGTTCAAACGCGGATACCGAAGCTATCGCATTTACGAGATCGTCTTCCTCGAAAAGCGCAACGCCGTCACCGCATCCATCCAAATCGACCCAAACCGCAAGGATCATCAAGACATCGTTGAGCGTATTCTGCGGACGATGCGCGATACGGTGAATTCGATCCAGGGCTGGAACACTTTCGCGATCGGCAAAGAGGGTCTGTATGTCGATCTTCCTGCCGCACCCAAACCTCCGCGGCAGACGAACGCAGTAACGATCTACGAGGGCGGAACTCCGCTGGCGATGGTCGAGATACGCGAGCTTACCGTCGGATTTCCGGGCGCTCACGATCCTGATTTCTCGGCAAAACAGTACT
>DAIOWA010000425.1:0-3529 GCA_036758705.1 Pyrinomonadaceae bacterium
AGATCGAAGAGCAGACAGTCCTGGGTCTGACGGATACAGAAGCGCTCATATTAAAGCAGCTCCTTTCCAAACTGCTCGGTGAGGACGTATAGAAGCTTTTTCTGCAGCCTCTTCCGATATAAAATAGAATAGGATCACAGACAGATCGGAGGCGATGATGAAAATATTATTCGCAACGGACGGAGCCAAGCAGAGCGAGGCAGCGATCGAAATGTTAAAGCATTTTCGATTAGGCGACGGTGACGAGATCAAGGTTGTCAGTGTTATTGATATGGCCGTTCCGATGGCTGTTGATATTTACGGCGGCTATCTACCGGACACTACCGAATTCGAAAAGACCGCCAAGGAAAACGCAGCGAAGATACTCGAAACAACGGCCGAGAACATACGGAGCTACTTTAACGATCCTCCATTGAATGTCGTAACTGAAGTGTTGTTCGGTTCGCCGGAAAGCAGGATCGTCGAAGCGGCGGATGAGTTTAAGCCGAATCTTGTGGTCGTCGGGTCGCACGGCTACAGCGCATGGGAGCGGCTGATACTGGGTTCGGTCTCAGACTCGGTTGTCCATCATGTACCGTGTTCTGTGCTGATCGTTCGTTCACACGACGAATGAAACGAGAGCGAAGCCGAATCTACACCGTCAATTCCCGAAAGTTTGATGGTGCGATCCGAAGGTCCTGGACGTGCGAGTTCGTGTTCGAGGATGCCGAAAAGATCGATCTAGTCGGATCGTTTGAACACCGCGTAGAACATCCGGACCTCGGGCCGATCGAAGCCGGCACTATTTCCCGCGAAACGTTCTACTTCAACCGCTGGTATAACTTCTTTATTTTCAAACAGCCTAACGGCAGGTTCCGAAACTATTACATCAACATTTGTATGCCGCCGGAAATTGGCGATGCCACGATCGATTATGTCGATCTAGACATTGATCTGGTCGTTTGGCCGGACGGTGGATGGCAAACACTGGACCTTGAGGAGTTCCATGAGAATCGCTTGAAGTTCAATTATCCGGACGAGGTGTCAAACCGGGTAATGGAAACACTTAAGGAACTTGAGGACATTGTCCAGCGAGGATCGCGTAATGACGAACTCATCGTCATTCTTTAGGAATAAGTTACAAAGCTCAGTCCTCTTGCAACACATTAACCATTACAGCAACTTCCCTATTTACTGTAGTTACACCAATATTCTTAAGAACTATACCTAACCGTCGTCCCCAGACTGCTGATGTAAAACTCGAACCCTATTTAGGCTGAATTCGAAGGATATACGCACCAACAGCGATGTTTGTACCTGCTTGAACCGGAATTCGCTGGCCGCTGGGCAGATCGTGACCGGCGATCATCGCGGGATTTCGTCCCTCGTTCATTATCCAATAGCGGCCGTTGCCGTCCGTGATGACGGCTGCGTGTCGTCGGCTGATCTCTGGATCGCCCGACAAGGTGATATCGACCGGTTTGGACTTCGATCCACGGCCGATGGATGTTTCGAGATTGAAGACAGGGACGACGTTTTGGCGAACGCCGCCATACCAGATCTCAAGGCGGTACAGTTCGACTGAACGCTTGCGAACGTTTGTCATCACCTCGCCTTCATCGGGAGGCAAATGCTCAGCCTGATTGATCCCGCTGGCCGCAATGGTCGGCGGCGGGGCCTGGAACTGATGGGTTTGGACGAAATTCGGTTGGGCCGGAGCAGGTTGCGGCGGCAGCGTTCGTTCAGTAGGGATCTGACGATTCAGATTGGGACTAGTAGCTCGCAGATCGGGTTGCGGCGCGGGCGGGAGTTTATCCGATGGCAGCTTCAAGCCTTTGGGCCGAGCAAGAACGCCAGTCTTGCCTGTAGATGTGTCTTCCCAGCTATGCTGCACACGGATCTCGCCCTTATCGAGCGTCCCGTCCACACGGAGTTCGAGTACGAAAGATTTGGTCTCGAGTTTCTTCTTCCCGGCGATCTCCTTCGCCCGCTCGGCGAGGATGTGGTAGAGGCCTTGCTCCAATCCCCGTCGTTTTACGCCCTGCCATTCCTTGTCGTCAACATCCGAAAGAAAGATCAAATATTCGCTGGGTATTATAGTCGTTCCCTGCGGGAGTGGTACCATCTCACGCTGCATCACGCCTTCGATCTCGCGGGCGATCTTGACGATAAACTCTTCCGCAACGCTGCGAGGTTTCACCTGAGCGTCGCGAGCCGCCTGTTCGAGAACGGTCTCAGCCGTCTCGCCGTCTATCCATCTCCTGACTTTATCCAGTACGCTCAAAATTCCGTGTCCTCGTCCAAGCTTTAGTCTCTTTTGTTGATCTAAGTCGGTACGAACAATTCCGATTTATTCCGACTATCTACGAATGTTTCCGAACATTTCGGAAATAATACTACCGTGGGACACGTTTTTGACAGTCAAATAGTTGAAAACGCGGCAGTTACACATTTTTAAGCGGTGTCCCACGGAAAAAATAAAATTCGAACCCGCAGCGTTCTCTGCGAACGGTTTATCCGGTCGTCCGCGTCTTAAACGATATATCTGCTGTCGATCAAATCCCATAATTAGCCCGCCACGAAGCGGCTTGCGAAGATAGCACATTTTCCCGGTGCCAGTCCATGTTTTTGACGGCCGGTAAAAGCGTGCGGCGAGACCTTAGTCCACCGTTACATATCTCCCGTGCAGCCACCCTCGAGTCGTCGTGAGCGGCGGGTCGAGTTGTCTTCCCTGTTCAATCACCTCGACCTGATGCCAATTGTTTTGTGTCTTCAATATCCGCACACGCGATCCTTTCGTTACAAGTCCGATCGCGACGTTGTCGGCGCTCGGTTCGGGGCGTAGATTGATGTCGGTATTCGCCCTCCCCGTCTTATCGGACGCACCGATCGATACGCCATCCAAGATACCGGAGCCCCGCAAGAAAACCGAAGTCGCGTAAAGGCCAGTTGCGAATAGTAGGAGAAGCACGGCGAACGCAGCCCACCTGCGAAACCGTCGGTTCTTTCGCTTGGTTTCTACGGCGAGATCTTCCTCGACGATGGAGTTCAGCACGTTCTGCTGCTGTTCCTGGATCTGGTTCGGCCAATAGTCCTCGACCCGCTGCATCGGCTTTGGCTGGATAGCCGGAGTTCGCGGCAGCTTTTCGACGTCGATCCTCAGCGGAGATTGAGCCGGAGTGAAGGCGTTTTTTAATTTCAACTCCCGCGACGTATCGAAACGCGGTTGGTTCGGTGCGATCGGCGAATAGCCTTTCGCAACGTTCGCCTGGGGAGTTGCGTGAAGCTTAGGCCTCACCGTTGTCGCTGTTTCAAAGTCATTCGCATACCGGCGCAGGTCCTCAAGGTCTTTCCAAAAGTCATCGATCGACTGGTGCCTCAGAGTATGGTCTTCTAACGTTGCCTTGTGCAGCACACGCTTTAATTCGGCGGCCCACTCTTCATCTCTACAAGAGATCGGCAAATCGGTGATCGCCTGGCCCGTGTAGAATCTCGGAGCCTCGCCCGTTACGATCGCGTAAAGCGATTTTGCAAGCGAATAGATATCCGA
>DAIOWA010000426.1:0-3529 GCA_036758705.1 Pyrinomonadaceae bacterium
CTTCGACCAGGACACTTCTATTGTGTTACCACAGAAACGGAAAAATGGTAGCAATCTATAGATGAATTGGATAGAATCTTAAGTTTGGTTTGGGCGGTCTCGGGCCGCCCTTTCTATTGGCGATGTTCGACGAAAGTTTTGATGTGATCGTGATCGGTGCGGGGCACGCGGGCTGCGAGGCGGCCTCAGCCGCAGCGCGCCTTGGGGCAGAGACTGCTCTCGTAACTATCAATCTGGATCTCATCGGGCAGATGTCTTGCAATCCGGCGGTAGGCGGCATCGCAAAAGGGCACGTTGTTCGCGAGATCGACGCGCTCGGTGGCATTATGGGCCGCGTTACAGATCGAACCGGGATCCAGTTTCGGCTGCTCAACCGATCGCGAGGGCCGGCGGTTCAGTCGCCGCGTGCCCAGGCCGATCGCGGCCTCTATCGCACCGAGATGCGTCGCGTGCTAGAGGCGACGCCGAATTTGCATCTTCGCCAGGGCGTTGTAGTAGATCTAATTGTTGAGAATAATAAGGTTATTGGTGTGGAGATGCAGGATACGCGCCGATTTGGTGCGAATGCGGTAGTCGTCGCGACCGGCACGTTCCTTAACGGGACGATCCATACCGGCCCGCGGACGTTCTCCGCCGGTCGAGCCGGCGAACCTGCATCGATCGAGTTGGCCGAAGCGTTGAGATCATATGGATTTCCTGTTGGGCGGCTAAAGACCGGCACGCCGCCACGTCTCGACGGCCGGACGATAGACTGGGACGCGTTCGAGCCGCAGCCTGCTGACGAAAAGCCGGTGCCATTCTCGTTTGCGACCGAGCGGATTGAGCAACCGCAGATACAATGTTTTATTGGTTATACAAGCGATAAACTACATCAGACCATTCGCGACAATCTGCATCAGTCGCCGCTTTACTCCGGGAAGATCAAAGGCGTAGGACCGCGCTACTGCCCGTCGATCGAGGACAAGGTCGTTAAGTTCGCCGACAAAGACCGGCATCAGCTATTCCTCGAACCCGAGGGCCGCCATACGAACGAGGTCTATCTGAACGGCTTTTCAACTTCGCTGCCCTCGACACTCCAATTGGATCTGCTTCGCATGGTGCCCGGGTTTGAAACCGTCGAGATCATACGGCCCGGATATGCGATCGAGTATGACTTTGTAGATCCGCGCGAGCTTCGTCCGACGATGGAGTCGACGCGGATGAACGCCCTCTTCTTGGCCGGGCAGATCAACGGGACTACCGGATACGAAGAAGCTGCGTGTCAGGGTCTGATGGCGGGGATAAATGCCGCCTTCTCGGTGCAGGGGCGTAAGCCGTTTGTGCTCCGCCGCGATGAGGCGTACATAGGTGTACTTGTTGACGACCTGATCCAACATGGCGTCGATGAGCCGTACCGGTTGTTTACGTCCAGGGCCGAAGCTCGTTTGACGCTCCGACACGATAACGCGGATCAGCGGCTATCTCCTCACGGCCGCGAGATCGGTCTTGTAGGCGATTCGGATTGGGACCGGTTCAACGTCCGTCGCGATCGGATCGCGAGTGTTAGAAATGCGCTCGACTTTACGCGGTACAAGCGCTCGACGCCGGAGTACGCGGCGGTCTCGCAGCTGCTCGGGACGGATATGGGCGATGCATTTACGCTTTCGGCTTTGGCGATGCGGCCCGGAGTCGACTCAGCGTTGATAGAAAGGCTCCTTCCGGCCGACGTATCTATGGATCTTCGCGAAAGCGATTTCCAAACCGCAATGGCAGACTCGCTTTATTCTGGATACGTGGAGAAGCAGCGGGTTGTCAGCGAACGTGTGAACCACCATGACGCTCTGCGGGTGCCGGAGAGTTTTCAGTTCAATTCGATCAGCGGCCTATCGCACGAGATGATAGAACGGTTGGAACGGGCGCAGCCGCAGAACTTTGGCCAGGTACGAAAGGTCAATGGTCTGACGCCCGCAGCCCTTTCGACGGTTCTCGTTCACCTCACGGCTTACAAGCCTCAAGAATCAACCTCTTCAAACTAAAAATGTGGCACGTGCCACATTTTTTGTCCCGTAGCTCCAGAACCTCAAGATCCCCCAATTCTCACCTCCGAGTGTCGCTAAACTATGATAAATGTGGCACGTGCCACATTTTTGACCGATTTCGACCCTCGAATTCCCCTAAATTATGATAAATGTGGCACGTGCCACATTTCAGGAAAGTCATAAGTCTGGAGTCGAACAGGACTAATCAGGCTTCCGACTTAGACTCCCGACTCCAGACTGACAAATGTGGCACGTGCCACATTTCTGCGCGCCGAGGGCGCTGTGTTACCTTATCCATTCGAAATCTCATGGCAAAGATCATTGCTATCGCCAATCAGAAAGGCGGTGTCGGCAAAACAACAACCGCGATCAACCTATCCGCCGGACTCGCGATGAATGAGAAGAAGGTGCTTCTCGTTGACGCGGATCCGCAGGGCAATGCGACGTCCGGCTCGGGGATCGCAAGGACCGGAAACCGCAAATCGCTATACGACGCGATGGCAGGAAGGCTTTCGATCCGCGATCTGGTTTTACCCACCGAACTGCCGACGATGTGGGTGCTTCCGTCGGATAAGAACCTTGCTGGGATTGAGATCGAACTCGCTGAGGCCGAAGATCGGGCGAATGTCCTGAAGAAGCTCCTCGATGAAGCTCGTGACTATTTCCACTACATCATCATCGACTGCCCGCCGAGCCTGGGAATTCTGACGGTAAACGGCCTGACCGCGGCCGATTCGCTCCTTGTGCCGATCCAATGCGAGTATTTCGCGCTCGAAGGAGTTACGGAACTGTTCGAGACTCTTGCTCGATTGAAACGGGAGCTGAACCCGAACCTAACTATCGAAGGCTTATTGCTTACCATGTACGACGAGCGCACCAACCTCGCGACCGCGGTGGCCAAAGATCTGAGAGATTTCTACGGCCCACAGGTGCTGAAATCAGTTATCCCGAGGAACGTTCGGCTTGCGGAGGCACCGAGTTTCGGTAAACCGATCCTGCTTTACGACATCAAGTCCAAGGGGGCAGAAAGTTATCTAGAACTTGCAAAGGAGATATTGAGCCATGGCTAGACAACCCCTTGGCCGGGGCTTGAGCGCCCTCTTGGGTGATTCGCCCACGGCCGCCGCTAAAGCCGAGATCGCTGTAAATGAAGTAGACATTGATCTTATCGATCCAAACCCTGAGCAGCCTCGAACCAGATTCGTCGAAGCTGCTCTCGATGAATTGGCGGCGTCCATCAGATCAAACGGGATCGTCCAGCCGATCGTTGTTCGTCGAAGCGGCGACCGATATCAGATCGTGGCGGGTGAACGCCGTTGGCGGGCTGCTCAAAGGGCCGGACTTCGACGCGTCCCTGTCACCCTGAAGGAGATCTCGGACGAGAAACTGCTCGAGGTTGCGCTCATCGAAAACATCCAGCGGCAGGAGCTAAACGTTGTTGAAGAGGCTCGTGCGTACCGCAAACTCCTTGATAACATTGGGTTTACGCAGGAGGAACTGTCGGAAAGGGT
>DAIOWA010000427.1:0-3529 GCA_036758705.1 Pyrinomonadaceae bacterium
TGCGGCAAAAGCCTTGATCCGCGCGACAAATTCCTGCGGCGTCTTCGCGTTACGCAGATCTACGGACGACAGTTGATACCCCGTCTCCATAAAATGCACGTGAGCGTCGTTAAACCCCGCGACAACGGTCTTCCCGCCAGCGTCGATCACGCGCGTCTTCGGCCCCGCGAGCGCCCGGATCTGAGCATCGTCACCGACCGCGATTATCTTGTTCCCGCTCACCGCGATCGCCCGAGCCTTCGGCTGAGCTTTGTTGCCCGTGTGAACGTTCGCGTTGACGACGACGATGTCAGCGTTGAATGTCTGAGAAAACGTGGTTAGCGAAAATGCTCCAACCAGAAGGGCCGCGACGATGATCGATCTCATTTAATTGGTTTCAATTTTTGTAGACTTTACGAAAAATACCTTGCCGGTCTTCGGTTTCTCCGGAACGATCGGTGTAAATTTGCCCCACCATGTGAGCAGTTCGGTCTTATTCTTTACCTTTTTCTTCTCAAGCGTCAGCAACAGGTCGCCCGGTTTGTTGGTTTCGAAAACGTTATTCTCGCCGTAGCTTTCGAAATATATTTCGAGCTTGGTACCGTTCGCCTTGGCCGTGCAGATCAGATATTTAGAAGTCTGATACCCGTTACTCTGAAGCGTCGCACGAAGGCCGTCGTCGGTTTCCATCACGACGAGTTCGTGGCCGATGAAGATCGCCGTTCCGCCGGCGTTCCGTCCGCCGTCTTCATCAAACGTGTATGTGCCGACCCATTCGTTTTGAGCAAACGAAACGGTTGCTAATACGAACGCGAACAGGAGCGATACAACTGCTCTTTTCATAGTAAACGTGTAGTGCAAGAGTGTATTCTAAAGACGCGGGAATTATACCAATGAAAGAGAAATACATCCAGATTCTCGGGATCGCGTTGGTGCTGATATATGGCATCTTCGTTGTTTTTCTCTATGCGGCCGAACCTCGATCGCTTGAGGAGATATCGTCGAAAGCGATCGAGACGGTGCAAAACGCCGCGACGAAGGGACAGGTGATAACTGGCACCTACGAGATCGATCAGGCGAAGTTCAATGAGGGCTTGAACGCATTTCGGCAGAACAACTTCGTCCTCGCCCGTGATGCGTTTGCCAAAGCCGACCCGGAGCGTCGAGACGCAAAGACACAATATTATATCGCGTACAGTTTTTATCGTCAGGGTTGGGGGCGTTTGTCGAATGACGATGCTATGTTCAAGCAAGGTCTCGAGTCGCTTGAACGCGTCGACTTCATCGACAAGAATTTTCGCAGTGATGACGCGAATCTGCAGCTTCGCACTCCGGCCGAACTTAAAAACGAAATTGAAGAAGGCCTCCGCGTCACGGCCGATGATTTCAATCCCCTGAAGGTCCTTCGCGAACGCAAATGAACGACGAGATCACAAAGGAAACTCATGATTCGGTGTTCATCGAAGACCGTCGCAAGGCGGAATTGGAAGCGCCGGCCAAACAGCCTGACCATGCGAATCTCAACGCACTGTATCTTCGATATCTCGTACTGCCCGCGATCTTTCTGACTGTCGCTCTCCTCGGCGGACTTCGCATTGCGAACGACGGAGCGTTCGTATTCTTTCGGCCCGCACTTGTTTGCTTGATATTCGCCGCGATCCTGTCGGTACTCTTTGCCCGGTCGGGTGTGTTACGGCTTGAGGGGTGGTTTTCCGAATCGTTCACACCGTTGAAGAACGCCGCCAACGGATTTGCGATCGCCACGCTGTTCGCCGCGGCTGTGCAGATATTCAATTCGCTGCTGCCGGAGCAAGGCCTGACCTTTTGGATCGTTGCTTTCTGTTTCTTTTGGACGCTATGGAATAACCTGTTCGCCGATTTTGACCCTCGGAAATTGTTCCGCAGCCTCGGCGGCCTATTCGGACTCGCTTTCGTCGCAAAGTATCTGATACTTGCAAATTTGACTGCGCCGGGCGGTAAAACCTGGTTCGAGGCTCTGACGGAAAATCCAGGCCAGGAAGCGATCACACGGCTACTGGATCTGCCACGTTACGCAGGCTCGACCGGCTATATTCAATTTTTCGCGGTCGGCTTGTTTCTACTGGGGCTCTATTTATTCCCGGCGACGACGAATGACCGGAATTAGCGGCGGCCGATCGAAACGGCCATTCGATTACCATCTCGGACAAGTGTGATCGTGTTCACACTAATACCGCCCTTCAACGATGTCGCGGCGTTGATCGGCTGTTGATCAAGAGCGACAAGGAGATCTGCTGCACGTACCCCCGCATTCGCCGCCACACTTCCCTCTCGAACTTCGGTCGCAACACATCCCGCCGCAGAACAACTCGCCGATATTCCGATCATATTTAACACGCTGGCCAGCGAGATTTGCCCATCCGTTGGGCGCTGACCATTCGTTACCCGGGCTTTGCGCGGGTCGACACCGTCTGGAAAGACCGTGGTGTCATCCTGCGACAATCCCTGGTCCTGCGATGGCTGCACAGCACGCGAATTCGTACCGCTGCGATTCACCGGAGCCTGAGCAACCACGGTGTTGACGCCGGTTGTTTGAGGAGCACCAGCACCTGAAGGCGGCTCGTCGAAAACGGCAACGTCCTGTTTTGTCCCATCACCGACCGGCGGAACCATATCTCCCTGCAGCGTTCCATTGTCGGAAACGATCAGAAAACCGCCGACGCCAAGAAGGACCAGCAGCGGAAGCGCAAACTTCGCGACAAGCAACAGACTCGCCCGCGAAAGCGAAGGCTGCTCGCGTCGCATCGCGATCCGCGACCTGACACCGCCTTCAAAGTTCTCAGGAGCGTCCACGGCCTTTAGACTCGCAAGCATCCTCGAAATCTCTTCTTCGTCCTTCATCATCTCTTGTTACTCATCCGGTCGCTGCACATAGCCGACCAGTTTTTCCTTTAGCAGACCGCGGCCCCGGCTGATCCTCGATTTCGTCGTGCCAAGTCCAAGCTGCATCAATTCGGCGACGTCTTCATAACTTCGTCCCTCGACATCGCGAAGGATGATCGGGATGCGATACTTCGGCGGCAGCGTAGCGATCGCCTTTGCGATCACCCGGCTCCTTTCATCTTCGATCAGATCACTGTCCGCCAGAGGCCGCGAATCCGGCGGTTGAAATTCGGTGGTATCGCCGTCATCCGACTGAAATAGGCCGGTGAGCGAAAAAACCGAACGCCGCTTCCGTTTCCGCAACTCGGTGATCGCGAGATTCGACGCAATGCGGTAAATATAAGTCGAAAACGCATAGTTCGTGTGATACCGGTCGATCGCAAAATAGACCCGAACGAACGTTTCCTGTGCGAGATCGACAGCCTCTTCGTAATCGTTCAGGAACCGATATAAGAAATTCGTGATCGGATTCTTATATCGCGACATTATCTCGCCGAACGCAGCCTCATCGCCGTCTTTCACCCTTTCAATGATCTGATGATCGGACAAGCTCCGCCCTGACGCCCGGTTCATATCGCCCGACGCTCCCAGTTCGTTTTTGTCCAGGGCCATACAGTCAAACACTTTA
>DAIOWA010000428.1:0-3527 GCA_036758705.1 Pyrinomonadaceae bacterium
CCTATCGACCGGATGACGAACTGCGGAGTGCCGCCAAATGTCTTGTCTGTCTTCGTGTCGATCACATTCGCACCAAGCCAGGTAAACTTCGACTCTTTAATACGGTCGAGAAGTTCATTGGTCTTGATATCAAATTCGTGGTTTCCGAATACCGCATAATCCAATCCGACCGCGTTCCAACCATCGATCATTTGAGCCCCGCGATAGGTTCGCGTTTCGACCGACGGCGAAACCGTGTCGCCGCCGAGCGTCACCAGCGTATTCGGATTTTCCTGAAGGACGCGTTTCCTGACAGTTAAGACGCGGGCGAGGCCTCCACGTTTTCCACCATCGGCCGGAGTCATTTGATATGTATCGTTCAAATGAAGGATCGTAATCTTGACGACGTCACCCTGCGCGAACGCGGATGCCGCGGCCAAGAGAAAGACGATCGACAAAGCGAGTTTTCTCATGGTGTCTGCTCAACCCTAAGGTGAGTCCGAGCCTCCCAAAGCTCAGGAAAGAATTTCTTTGTAAGAGTTGTCATCAGATATCCGACACCATCGGAACCGCCGGTTCCACGCTTCATCCCCAGCATCCGCTCGACCATCTGGATGTGGTTGTATCGCCACGAGATTATTAGCTCGTCGTGCTCGATAAGGAGATCCTGCATATTGTAGATCTCAGCGTATTTTTCGGGATGAGTCAGTATCTCGACGGTTGCCTTGATCCGATCGTCGAATGAGGCCACAGGGAGACCATTCCGGCCGACAAGCCCCCAGAACGCATCTGCAAGAGACGGCTCACCGAAGCGTTTCGAAAGTCGCTCAGAGGCAAAGCGGTCTTCGCTGAAGGACTTGAGGATCTTTTCATCCTTCGCACCCGATGCAAACTCCAGTTCGCGAAACTGCATTGACTGAAAACCGCTCGCGGGATTCAGCTTGTCGCGGAACTCCAGAAACCCGATCGGCGCCATCGATTCGAGTATATGGATCTGCGTGACCAGTATTCGCTCGATAGAAACGACGCCGCGAAGGCTGTGGTTTGCGCGGAAAACGCGATCTTCGTCGATCCACTTTATCGTCGCATCCAGTTCGTGTAGGATCTGCTTGAACCAGAGTTCGTAAGTCTGATGGATAATGATAAATAAAAGTTCGTCGTGGCTCGCGGGCTCCGACAGCGTTTCCTGAAGTCCGATCAACTCGCGAACCTTCAGGTACTTGTTATAGGACAACGGCGCGTTCTGGCCGTATTCGGTTGGCATGGCGCTGGTAGTTTACCAAAAAGCTGAGTTACAGTGCTCGTCACGACCAAGATTCGGGCTTTTTAGCATATTTTCCCTGCTTCTTTGCAAAAACCGCTTGACAGTCGGATTAATTCCAAGTAAATTCGCATTCGTTCAATCGCTAAAACAATACAAAAATAAACCCCATTGATCTTGCATTGTAAGATTTTTTGTGTGTCTCTAGTCGTCGCGGCTTGGTCTGCACCGGGCTATATTCCCCGTGTCTGACGGGCATGGATGCAAGCGATTGATGATCTGAATTATCTTTCGATTTTGTAGTTTGTTGGAGGAAAACAGGAAATGTCTAAGACTGTTGGTTTGGTCAAGTGGTTCAATAACGCGAAAGGCTACGGTTTTATCGAGCAGAGCGGTGAGCAGGATATTTTTGTGCATTACAGCGCGATATCCGGTGATGGCTACAAGACCTTGATCCAGGGTCAGGAGGTTGAGTTTGAGGTAACGAACGGACCAAAAGGCCCACAGGCTGAGAACGTCCAGAAAGTCGCGTACGCAAACTAGACAGCAAATACAGGCCGTTTTCCTTCTCCTTCAAAACGGTGTTTACAACATTGAAAGCGGATCTTGCCTCACAAGATCCGCTTTATCTTTTCCAGTTCGCTTGTCGGCTAAGTGAGCTCTTCGCCCCGCGTCTTTAGAGTCCTTCGCCACAACTCTCGATAGGACGTAAAGCGGGACACAATAGAGTTCAACTGATACCGCTGCGAAAAGGTCATCGAACGATTGTCGAGCATCCGCTTGATCTGAGATTCAAGACGCGCTCGAGCCTCAAGCGGCGGGCGCTTAGTTGAACCATTGAAATAGATGTCGAAGTCGATCTTCAAGCGACGGATGTCATCCTCAAGGCGCGTGATCTGTTTCTCGAAATTTACGGCCTCTTCAAGGCGAGTCGGCGTTTGGCGATATAAGTTATTGGACTGCAGCATTGCGAATTCGAGTTGGCGGGGAATCGATTGCCGGGAGGCGGCACATTATAAGAAATCGCGAATCGTCACGGCATTCCAAAATTGATGTATCCTTTTGCCTAGCTTATGTCGCAGCACGAAAAAGCTTCACTGCTTCGCGAACTTCCGTCGATCGACCAGTTACTGACGATCGAGCCATTTGTAGATCTCGCCGCGGATGAGGGTCATTCCGCGGCACTCAGAATCGCCCGCGAATCGATCGAGACTTTACGAAATGAGATCCTCACCGAGTCCGTAAACCAAAATCGGGAAACCCTTGTAAATAGAGTCATAAGCCTTGCTAAGGAGACTTTAGACAGCGAAACTTCGGGCCGGGTGGTTCGGGTCATCAACGCTACGGGAGTTGTGATCCATACCAATCTTGGCCGTTCGGTATTGTCGGATGCGGCGGTTCAATCGCTCTCAGCCAATTCGGCGTATTGCGCGCTCGAGTACGACGTGAAAACAGGCTCGAGAGGCAAACGCGGGGCCGGTGCGGAATCCATCATCTGCGAACTTACCGGTGCGGAAGCGGCCGTGATCGTAAACAACTGTGCCGCTGCCGCTTTTCTCGTGCTCCGGGTACTTGCGAAAGGAAAGGACGTGATCATTTCGCGAGGAGAGCTTGTGGAGATCGGAGGAGACTTCCGTGTTCCTGACGTACTTGAGGAATCAGGAGCAACCCTGCGGGAAGTCGGAACCACAAACCGGACCAAGATCGCGGATTACGAGAAGGCGATCTCGAATGCGACCGGACTTTTGATGCGGGTCCACCCATCGAATTATC
Organism: Pyrinomonadaceae bacterium; assembly: GCA_036758705.1. Taxonomy (GTDB): domain Bacteria; phylum Acidobacteriota; class Blastocatellia; order Pyrinomonadales; family Pyrinomonadaceae; genus OLB17. The sequence continues at coordinate 3,014 of DAIOWA010000428.1, forward strand.
GCGTGATCGGATTCACCGAAAAACCGACCAATGCCCAACTCGCCGCTCTCTCCCGCGAAAACGGTATTCCGTTCTTCGAAGACGCGGGTTCCGGCGCCCTTGTCAGTCTTTCGGAGTTCGGACTGGACGAGCCGACAATATCTTCGTCGATCTCAGACGGCGTTGACCTCGTCGCGTTCAGCGGAGATAAGCTGCTCGGAGGAGTTCAAGCGGGATTCATTGTTGGACGCAAAGACTTGGTTGACGAGATACGGCGTCATCCGCTGTATAGGGCTCTCCGCGTCGACAAGCTGGCATACTCCGCGATAGAAGCGACATTGAAGGCATACGCTCGCGGGACACATTTCGAAGATATTCCTACTTTGCGAATGATCGCGACCAGGGCCGAAGACATTCGCGAGCGAGTTGAGGAGTTCGTGCGGAGTCTCTCATTAAATGCGTCAGGGCGAGTTCACTTCGATATTATTGAAGGTGTATCGGTGATCGGCGGCGGGTCGGCCCCCGACGTCAAGCC
>DAIOWA010000429.1:0-3527 GCA_036758705.1 Pyrinomonadaceae bacterium
GATGTCATCAATTCAGGCTGTTCCCATGCTGCGAAGTGTCCACCCTTTTCGAGCTGGTTGTAATGTATGAGATTCGGATATGCTTTCTCGGCCCAACTCTTCGGAGCCGGATAGAGTTCGTCCGGGAAGACGCTTACGGCGGCTGGGATCGTCACGCCTTTGACGTTGAAATAGCTATTTCCCCAATACTCCCAATAGAGACGAGCGCCCGACACAAAGGTGTTCGTCAGCCAGGTGATCGTGATGTTGTCGAGCACGTCGTCACGCGTGAGGCCTTCTGACGCGCCGTCGAAGACACGAGCGATCAGGCGATAGCTGCGTTGATCGTGATCGAGGAAGTAAGCCGCGAGACCAACGGGAGAATCCGCGATCCCATATAACGACTGGGGCCGAAGTCCCATTTGGAAGCCATACCCGATGCCCTTTTGATAAACAAACTGCAAACGGTCATAGGCCGCTCTCTCTTCCTCAGAGAGACTGCTCGGCGCCGGCTGTCCGCTAAAGGCTGCGGCGTCAATATCGGTTGGAACAGCACCGGCCATGTTGGTGTGAATGCCAAGCAACTCCGGAGGAGCTTCCAACCCCATCATGTCGACGATCACCGCTCCCCAGTCGCCGCCTTGTGCGACAAACTTCGTGTAACCCAGGCGTGTCATTAGAGTGTTGAATGCTTTTGCGATCCTCGCGGGGTTCCATCCGGGCTCCGTCGGTTTGCCTGAGAAGCCGTAGCCCGGAATCGATGGGATCACCACATCGAAGGCTTCTTCAGCTGTACCACCGTATGCGGTTGGATCGGTGAGCGGTTCGATCAGCTTCATCTGCTCGACGATCGAGCCCGGCCATCCATGGACGATACAAACCGGAAGAGCGTTCTCGTGTTTTGAACGAACGTGAAGAAAATGGATATCGAGCCCGTCTATCTCAGTGACGAAGTTCGGAAACGACTTCAATCTCGCTTCGCATTTGCCCCAGTCATAGCCGGTCGTCCAATACTTCGCGAGCTTCTCCATTGTCGCGAGCTGAACTCCTTGTGAATCGTCCAGGACCGTTTCTTTTTCCGGCCAGCGTGTTGCTTCAATCCTGCTGCGAAGGTCCGCAAGGTTCGCCTCCGGAATGCTGATCTCGAATGTGCGGATCGAGTCAGCCGTTTTCTGAGTTTCTGTTGCCAATGCCATAGTAGTTCTCCTTTTCTTTGGTGTCTGCCGGACAGGTATCGGCCTCTCCGGGTGATGGTTTGTGGGCGACCCGTTGGGAGGGATTCTTTAACTACCCGGTTCGGGCGCTCGAACGAAGTTCTAAAGACTGTCCGGCGAGCCAGTCAGAGAACGATCTCGTTCCGAGGCTTGCTCCCCCTGCGGGGACTAGCGAGTGATCGTCCAGTCGTGTGCCGAAGTAGAGAGCATTCGTGTCATCCGTTACGCTGCGAGGATCCGCTGTCGCGGATAAATACTTTCCAACGATCTCTGATAGCCGAAACTTTTCGGGGCCAGCGATCTCTCGTGTCCCATTCGCCGGCGGGCCAGCGACAATCTCTGCAAGTTTGCTCACCAACTCATCCGCAGCGATCGGCTGCACGTAGGCAGGTGAAAGTAAGACTCGATCGCCGTCGGTCGATGCGTTGGCGATCCCATTCAGGAACTCGAAAAACTGGGTTGACCGTACGATCGTGTAAGGGATCAGGGAGTTTTTTACCAGGTTCTCCTGAGCGAGCTTTGCCCGATAATATGGGCTATCAGGAAGGCGGTCTATCCCGACTATTGAGAGGACAACGTGATGGTGAACGCCGGCAACCGTCTCCGCCGCGAGTAAGTTTGTCGTGGAGGTTGCGAAGAAACGCATCACGGCATTCTCTTCGTAGGACGGCGAGTTAGACACGTCAACAACCGCATCGGCATTCGACAGCGCTTCAGCGAGCCCCTCACCCGTGATGGTGTCGACTCCGGAGTCAGGCGACGCGGCAACAACTGTGTGCTCGGTCTGACGCAGTATTTTTACGAGTCTTGACCCGATCAACCCGGATCCGCCAATTACGACGATTTTCATGATTCTTCCTCCTAGAATTCGTAGTTGGATTTCTTACTAAGCAGGGAGTAAAACACGATTCGCGTGACGAAGATATTGGACGTTGGTATTGGTCTCAATCTTGTTTTCTACGGCGCGAAAAGGCGGAGAGGTTCGCTCGCGTTACGACGCTTGTTCGAATATCCGCAGTGAGCTAATGCCGCAAAGATCGAGGTGATAGCTCTCGCGAATATGTGTGACACGGAGAACCGCCGTATCGCAGCCAGGGCATCGAAGGATTGAACCCATTTCGTGACCGTAAAGCATTAGTTCCGCGATCAGTTTAGTTGTGCTGCAACCACCACAAACTACTTCGGCGGCCGTCATTTCAAAAGGAAAGACCTCATTGAGTAACCCACCGGCAGCGTTGCCATCCAGCCGTAAAGATCTATCGTCAATCATGGTCACACCCCTGTCGGACCGAAACGTTCGGTTTTGATGTTTCCGGGCTCGTACCCTAAGTTCTGCAAGTGAGTCGCAACCGACTCGACGAGAGCGGTTGGACCGCAAGCGTACGCGAGCGGTTTCTTTTCCGGGCTCCAAACGATTTCACTCAACATCTCGCGATCAATTCTGCGTGAATAGCCGGCCCAGCCATCGGGCTGCTGGCGGGTAAGCGTGTGGAAGATCTCAAGCGACCGGTCTGCCATACTGAGTCGTTCAAGCTCGTCGCGGAATATGATTTCGTCGAAACCTCGAGAGGAGTAAATAAGCCGCGTAGGAACCATCGTTGCCGATGCCGCTCGATGTCGCAGCATCGCCATGAGCGGGGCGATGCCGCTTCCGCCTGCGACCAGAAGCAGTGGAGTGTTATCGTTCGAGGCGGCTGCGCTCCAGACAAAATAGCCGCCAATTGGTCCACGTGGTTCCAACTGGTCTCCCACACTTAACACTTCGGTCAGGTATGGCGAAACCTCACCGTTGGCGACGGCCTCGACCGTGATACTTACATGGCCATCCTCCGGCGAGGACGAGATCGAGTAGCTGCGTTGAGCTTGGTAGCCGTCTTCTGCAGTAAGACGTACGTCAACGTGCTGTCCAGCCAGGTGAGTAGTCCAACCCGGCAGTTCTAGAACTAAACTTTTTACCGTCGGAGTTTCCTGCCGAATCTCGACAACGGTGCCGAGTTGCCATTTGAGCTGCTGAGCCATATCTAATCGCCCGCGTATCGCTGCTCTTTCCACGGATCACCATGATTGTGATAGCCCGCCGTCTCCCAAAATCCGGCCCGGTCGTCCTTCACGAGCTTGAATCCTCGAACCCATTTCGCACTCTTCCAAAAATACAAATGTGGGACGAGCAGCCTTAGGGGGCCGCCGTGTTCCGGCGCGAGCGGCCGACCATCATGTTCGTAAACGATCCACGCCTTTCCGCCACGGACGTCTGCGAGCGGCATGTTCGTTGTATAACCGCCATCACAGAACGCGACGAGATAGCTAACGTCTGACTGTAAATCGAGATCCACG
>DAIOWA010000430.1:0-3523 GCA_036758705.1 Pyrinomonadaceae bacterium
ACGGCTATCGTTGTAATGATCGGCGGCGTGATCAATGCTGTGCTGCGAGAAATGCGAGACGAACGCGAAGCGGCACTTGAAGACATTATTGTCGAGACGACCGACGACGACCCATACGATACGATCCGCTGATCCTTCCGGTTTTGCACCTGAGAACTGCATCGGCGATACTTGTTATTGGCACATCCTAACCTATGTCTTTAATGCTTCAGGAAATCTCCGAACAGCCCGAGGTGCTGGAACGGACAATCGCAGCCGAGCGCGAAAAGCTCGTCAAGATCGGAGACTATCTCCGCCAAAAAGATGTCGACTTGATCGTCTTGGTCGCCCGTGGCAGCTCGGACAATGCTTCACTATTTGGCCGATACTTGCTCGAAGTTTCAACGGGAATACCCGTCTCGCTCGCCGCTCCATCCGTCTACACTCTTTACAACGCTAAGATGCGTCTAAAGCGGGCGGTAGTGATAGGGGTATCGCAGTCAGGCGAAGGCGACGACATCAATCATGTTCTTGAAAGCGCGAAGGATAGCGGTGCGTTTACGCTCGGGATCACAAACGAGGCGGAGTCGACGATGGCCAAAATTGCCGACGAAACCCTCCTGATCCATGCGGGGCGAGAGAAATCGGTCGCGGCTACAAAGACCTACACGGGGCAGATGCTGCATTTCTATCTCCTTTCATCAGTGATCGGTGATAAGCGAATTGACTATAATAAGATACCGGACCTAACCTCGAAATCACTTGAACTTAAAGAAACAGTTGAAGAGATTGCACAGCGTTATGCATTTATGGAGAACTGCGTAGTGGTCGGGCGCGGCATGAACTACGGCAACTCCTACGAGCTCGCCCTCAAACTGATGGAGACCTGTTATGTCGTCGCCGAGCGATTTTCTTCGGCCGACTTCTTCCACGGACCGCTTGCGATCGTGGAACGACGATTCCCGGTTGTTCTTTTCGCTCCAACCGGCGTCACCAAGAAGAGCAACATCGAACTCCTGCAGAGGTTGAAAGAACTCAACGCCGATTCTCTATCGATCACGAACGATGACGAGATTGCATCTCTTTCATCCCTGAGCATTCGAATGCCGATCGAACTCGACGAGTTTCTATCACCCATCCCGTTCATCGTACCCGCTCAACTTTTCGCGGCGTACCTGGCGGAAGCAAAAGGCCTTGATCCTGACGCTCCGCGATCGCTCGCCAAAGTAACGAAGACCTTGTGAAGACCTGGCTTGAACGCCTATTTCTTGCGCTCATATTCTCGCTCGGGTTCATGCAGCCCGCATTACCCGTCTCTGGCTATCAACTGCCCGGGACGGAGTTCGTATTTCTCATTGTTGCTGTTGTCCTGGCCGCAGCAGTAACGTTCAAGCAAGTCCGACTCGACCCAACGCAGCGACTGCTGGCCTGGGCAGGGATCGTGGGACACCTTCCTCGACTTTCCCATTCTTGGCAAAGGAATCGGATTGGGCGTCGCAAACGTGCAATTTCTGCCCCCTTCGGTCAAATGCAGTTGTTAACCGACGCGCACGACGTATGGTTGAGTGTCGCGGGGCGGGGCAGGCGGGGGTTGTTGGGACCGCAGGGCTGCTCGCCATCGCCGTGACTACGATCATTCGATCTCGTGTTGATGGATCCGATTCGACAACTCTAGCGACGCTTCGCCATTCACTGCTGATCGCCTTCGTTTCAGTCTTTTTTATTCAAGGCTTGGTGGGATCGTTCGAAGATGCGAGACATCTTTGGATACTGATCGGCCTGATCGTCGCGGCATCCAGAATTGGCCCCGACGTTATGAAAGAGCAATCAGAATTCTGAAGACGCCCGCAGAAGAGCTTCCCGCATTTCGCCGGCGGTTCGCCATCTTAGCTCAACCTGTTTTGCGAGAGCTGTTTCGATAACCGCAGACACCTTTAGCGGGACGTCCGGCATTCGTTTGGAGATCGGGATGATCGGCTTTTCGAAGATCGCCTTGACGGTCTCGGATATGCCAGCGTTCGGCGAGATATCGAGGGCATGTGCACCTGTTAGCAGACTATACGCTGTCATTCCTATGCCGTAGATATCTGCCGGCGGCCGGACTTCTTTAAAGTCGCGGACCTGTTCGGGCGGCATATAGGCGATCGTTCCGGCCACGTCGCCGACCATGGTTACACCGCTCATACCGGTTTGCTTGTAGCTTTTCGAGAGGCCAAAGTCTGTCAGCTTTGAGACGAAATTTGGGAAATTCCCATCGACGAGGATGTTTTGTTCCTTGATGTCGCGGTGAACGAAACCAAGGCTGTGGGCGAAGTCGAGAGCGGCAAGTGTCTGTTCGATCACCTTAACAACCTGCTGATACGGCAGCTTGCCGCCACGCTGTTTAGCCAAGCGGGCCGCGTCCATTCCAGCGACATATTCCGTAACAAGGTAGACGATCCCGTTATGTGTACCGTGCTCGATGTAGCTGACGATATTGGGATGCTGCAGCGACGACGACACTTCGATCTCGCGAAGAAATCGCTTGAGCGATTGTTCGCTAACGGCGACCTCGGGGAGCAAGGTCTTGATCGCAACCAGCTTGCCGTCGGCCACAGCCCGAGCCAGCATTACGCTGCCCATACCGCCTTGCCCGAGAACCTTGATCATCTGGTAGTTGGGTATCGGCTGCGGATTCTTCTTCAGTTGCTCGCGGCAGTTTTCACAGAGAAATGAAAGCTTGGCATCCGGACGCGAAGCTTCAGCCTGGGCCGGCAAGCCGCAATTAATACACGCGACCGTAATGAGCGACGGCTCGGTCTTCTCGGAAAGGCGTGGACTTTCGGATGGTTGGCTATTGAGATCCCCTATGACTTGAACTTCGAGGACGGTCTCGCCGCCCTGTATGCGGTCGCCATGTTTGAGATAGGTCGATTCGACGCGGAGGCCGTTTACAAACGTTCCGTTTGTTGAACCGAGATCGCGAAGGAATGCTTGCGGTGGGGCAATCTCGACGATGCAGTGATGGCGTGAAAAGAAACGGTCGTGCGGAAGACAAAAATGCGAGTCCTCGCTTCGGCCGATCATAAATGTGTCGTGTTGATCGAATGTGAAGGTACGCCCTGTTTGCGGACCCGCCACGACATTTAAGGTTACACGCATGAGAAGAAGGAAACACTAAGGAGCCGTGATTCGACTATCCGCCTCCGCCTATCACCAAAGCAGCTCCGTACAACAGTATAAACAATACCATGCCGACTAGGTAAAGGCCGCCGAGGACGATACCGCCGATCGCCAATCCCTTGCCGCCGTATCGGATCGGATCGCTCTTGTTTTGGAAGAGTGCTACAGCACCGAGGATCATCGCAGCAGGCCCGAGCAGCATACCGGTATAACAACACCACCCGATCGTAATGCTGCACGCTCCAAGTACGAGTGAGAGAATTCCGAGTACCTGATTGGGAGCGGCGTAAGCATACTGAACCGGCAAATGGCCAGGGGGCGTAACGATCTGCTGCTGCCCTTGCCAAACAGCCGGCGGTGACGGATCCGCCCAACCCACGGG
>DAIOWA010000431.1:0-3505 GCA_036758705.1 Pyrinomonadaceae bacterium
ATGCCGTCCACCCGAATGGATCGTGAACGCTTTGCCCTTGCCGAAAAACGTTGTGCGATAGGTATATATAAGATTGCCGCCGCGCTTGATCGTCCGGAGTACAGTCGTTTGGACGTGTTCGATATCAGTGAGTTTGATGCGGTCGCGTGTCGCGGTTAGCCTTGCCCACGATCTTGGGATCAGGCCGGTTCTGAAGATCCGTCGGCCATCGAACGAAACGCGATCCTGTAAGATCAGCATCGGAATGGCCATCCAGGCAAAAGCTAAGAGAAGATAAGCGTAAAGGTCTGCTTCGACGTACAGCAAGAACGCCGCAATGAACGAGGCAAGCAAAAGCGCAACTAGATAGTTGAGCGGAAGAACTCTTATCGAGATCCGCTCCGACTCGCTGTTGGCCGCCCTTTTACTATTTGAAGACCCGGTCATCTGAAATTTACGCCATTGTATTACTAATACGGCCAATTATCGAAATCATCCTAAAACAGAAGGCCGCCCGCAAAATGGACGGCCTACATCTCTATTGTTAAACCCGACTTAGAAAAGGCTGCTCGGATCAAGGTCAACCGGCTGCTGCGGCAATTCTTTCGCCTTTTCAGGATCAAGCTGAGTCAGCTTTTCCTTAGCGGCCGTTGCCGTTTGAGTTAGCGGAACCGGCTTGCCATCGAGATCCTTAGCCTCGCTCGCCTGCTTTACAAGGTCGAACAAGACGTTAACAGCTTCCTGCTTCTTGCCCTGTTTCTCGTAAACATCGGCGAGAGCGGCGTTGATCGATTCCTTCGCAACGATCGGGTCTGCCATACCGGCGAGTTCGGTGTAGAGCGTCGCGGCCTGATCAAGCTTGTTATCGTTGGCGTAAGCCTGAGCCAACGCGAACTTTGAAAGCTTACCGACCTCATCGCTGCCTTTCGCAAGGCCTTCCAGTTCCGTTATCGCGGCGTTGCGGTCGACATACATTTTATTGACCGCGATGAAATACTTAGCCTTCTCGCCGGCGGCTCCGCCGTGGTTATCGACCACGGCCTGGAATTCCGTGATCGCGGCTTCGGCTCTTTCCTTCTCGGTCTTGAACGTTTTACCGATCGATCCCGCAGGCGGCGGCGTGTCTGTTACCTGAGATTGCGAAGTCTCGATAGCTTTGCCGAGAGCAGCTTGCGCGGCTGAATTGGTACGGGTGCTCCATGCGTAGAAGATCCAGATGAGGATGCCCAGTACGGCAAGGGCTCCGATCCCGTAAAGAATGTTGCGGCCCTGGCCCTCCAGTTTCTTACCAAGCTCTTCTACTCTCGAGCCGACGTTGGATTGAAACTCGTCCTTATAAGCGGTCTTTGGTTTGGTTTCCGTTTCGGCTACCGTAACCGGTTCGAGCCGTCTCTTTTTTCGTGCCATTTCAAAAAAACTGCAATTTCAAATCGTTCTAGCGTTGTATAATTGCCCCCATAGCCATCAGCAGGGCGGTCAGACCAAAAGTGTAAATTTACCGTAAAACAGCGATTCAATCAAATTTGGCATCATAGATAAGGTGATTTCAAGGGTCAAAAACAAACTTTCGAGAGGCGGGAACAATTGGCGTTTACCGGTGTCTAACATTGTGGTTCGCAATTTGTGCGAATTGCTGGTTTCGGGTACTCAATCGTTTCGGGGAAGATTCCGTACGAGATGATCTTCGGCAAATCCGTAGCATTTGACCGCGAAGGTCTTCCACAAGTCGCATCGGCGGCCTACGATTCGCACGTATTTGCTGGTGCCGAAGCGGATTTCATCGAACGGCTGCGAAGCGGTGATCCCGAGGCCTTTGACAATCTCATAACTCGTTATTCCGCAGATATTTACGCCGTGCTTTTCCGCATTACAGAAAATGCGGAAGAAGCGGCGGATCTGACACAGGAAACGTTTCTGAGTGCCCTAAAGGCGATCAAGACGTTTCGCGGAGAATCCGAGCTGAAGACGTGGCTGTTCCGGATCGCGGTCAACCATTCGCGGAATAGATTCCGCTGGTGGAAACGCCGCAAGAAGGACGCGACGGTCTCGCTCGATGCTCCGATCGGTGATTCGAATGCGACCATTTCAGAGATGATCGCGGGTTCGGATATATCCGCCGAAGAAACCGTACTTCGGAACGAACGCGAGGCGGCCATCCGAAAGGCTCTTTTGGAGCTGCCCGAAATTTATCGAGAGGCGATCGTCTTGTGCGATATCGAGGGACTCACTTATGAAGAGATCGCGGCGGCTTTGGAGATAAATATCGGGACGGTAAAATCCCGGATCGCACGCGGCCGGGACGAGTTGCGTAAGAGATTGAAGGGTTTTTGACACACGAGGAAATGGCCGACTCGCCCCGGCTTTGACTTTGATGACTTGAATAATGAATCGGTGCCAAACGATAGGTCGAGAAGTTTCGATCGCGAAAATCGGTTTTGCGGCAACTGCTTTTGTTTATTTGAAATGACCAGCAAGCACGACAAATCAAACATGTTCGCTGCAGGTTCCGCTCTCGCAAGATCGGTCGGGGTCAGTGAGCCATTTGCTCGATGGTTTTGATGAGGTTTTTCAATGAGATGCAGCGACGTAAAATCTGATCTGCCGCTTTACTCGGATGATATTTTGAGTGTCACCGAGCGGGCCGATCTGGACGCCCATCTTGATACTTGTCCGCTCTGCCGTCAGGCGTTGTCGGAGTATCAGGAGGTGAAGAACGGTCTACGATCTCTCGCGAGGCCGGCGATGTCGGAGGCGTTTCTTACTTCCCTGCGCTCGGCCGTTGCCGCCGAACTCGCTCCCGCGTTCAGGACTCCTGTTTTTCACGTTATCGAAGATCGCCGAAATTGGTTCGATACCTGGATGATGCCGTCGGCTGTCGGAACGGTCGCATCGGTGGTGTTTGGAATGTTTCTGCTTTGGGGAATTATATCGAGTGCCCGCGATCCGCGTGAATTCATTTCGATGACTACCACACCGAGGCCGGTGATGCTTGCGAGCAGTAATCCTATGATCGGCGAAGACTCGATAGATATTCTGCCAGCCGCCTATGCAACGACACGGCTTTCAATAGCCGCTGAATCGCCGAGCGTGAATCCGCAAGGAGCCTTGATTGCCCTGACTAAATCACTTGTTCGCGGCGAGATGAAGGATGAAGAGGTCGTCGTTGTCGCCGAGGTATTTGGGAACGGCCTTGCTCGAATCTCAGAGGTAGTTGAAAGCTCGGGCAATAGCAGAGCGATAGAAGATCTTGAAAAAGCGCTTGAATCGGATCCGGTTTATGCTCCGTTCGTTCCTGCGAGTTACGACAAGCGGTCGAATCGAATGCAAGTAATCCTTAAGATCCAGAACGTAAACGTTCACACAAACTTTCGCGCACCGGGGCGAGATCTTCCTGATCGACGCGGAACTTAGAAAATCGGTAAATGTGAAACAAAGGAGGCCGTCCGAGATCTAGTTTCCAGACAGCCTCTTCTTTTTTTCGATTGGGAAGGTGGTCGCCGAAGTTAGTGTTGTATTTTGCTGAATC
>DAIOWA010000432.1:0-3504 GCA_036758705.1 Pyrinomonadaceae bacterium
TGTGTTGAATAGAAAATGAACTTTTTAGATATTAGAGAGACCGAGGACACGTTTCAGCTTGCGACGTACAAGAAGATGCCGCTTGCGGTCGAACGCGGGGAGGGTTCGTGGGTTTGGACGAGTGACGGTGAAAAGTATCTCGACCTGTACGGCGGCCACGCGGTTTGCGGAACGGGCCACTCGCATCCGCACGTTGTGAAGGCGATCAAGGAACAGGCCGAACGCGTGCTCTTTTATTCGAATCTTGTCTATTCGGACATCCGCGGCCGCGCGGCGGCTAAACTCGTCTCGGTCGCTCCGTCTGAGCTTACAAAAGCATTCTTCTGTAATTCGGGAACCGAAGCTAACGAGAATGCTATGCGAATGGCGAGGATGGCAACCGGGCGACAAAAGGTCGTTTCGTTCTCCGGCGGATTTCACGGCCGCACGGCGGACTCGATATCAGCTACCTTTCTCGGAAAATATAAGAAACTCGGCGAGCCGAATGTGCCGTTCCACATAGAAGCCGAATTCGGTTCCATAGAAAGCATCCGGGCCGCGATTGACGCGGAAACCGCAGGCGTTATAGTCGAGCCGATCCAATCGATGGCCGGAATGCGTGAAGCATCACCGGAATTTTTCATCGAGTTGCGAAATTTATGCGACGAGCACGCCGCAGTATTAATATTCGATGAGGTCCAAACTGGCGTGGGCCGCATCGGCAACTGGTTCTTCGCTGGATCGGAATTCGCCGGAGGTGTGGTGCCCGATGTCGTCTCACTGGCAAAATCCCTCGGCAGCGGCGTTCCCGTCGGTGCCTGTCTGGTGAACGAAAATGTCTCGGCAAAGATCAAGGAGAACGATCTTGGAACTACCTTCGGCGGAGGAATGCTTGCGATGGCGGCGGTGCTTGCGACGCTCGAAGCTATCGAAGCAGATGACATGGTTGCGAATACTGCAGTGATCGAAGCTCATCTGCGTGACGGTCTGGAAGGCGTCGCAGGTGTCGTCGCGGTTCACGGAAAAGGCTGTTTGATCGGCATCGAGTTTGATGGGCCATGCTCCCCGGTTTATTCAAGGCTTCTTGACAGGAAGATAATCACCGGCACATCCAGCCAGCCGAACGTGCTTCGCCTTCTTCCGCCACTCTGCGTAACAACCGAAGAGATCGATATGCTTTTGGAGGTCATTCGTGAGCAATAATTTCCTGAAGACCTCGGATTTTTCAACGCAATATCTGTCGAACACTATCGATAGAGCGATCGCCGAGAAGGCGTCGCCTTTCGGCAATAAACCGCTATTGGGTAAATCGGTCGCTCTCGTTTTTTTCAATCCGTCGCTTCGTACCCGTGCGTCGATGCAGGTTGGTATCTATGAACTTGGCGGAAACGCTGTGATCCTCGAACCCGGAGGAACTTCGTGGACGCTTGAGCATCGTGAAGGTATCGTAATGGACGGCAACAAGACCGAACATCTGAAAGAGTTTGTCAGCGTGTTGGAACGATATGTTTCGGCCATCGGCGTAAGAACCTTTGCCGCGTTGGAAGATTGGGAAACAGAACGCACCGATCCGATCCTGAACGCATTTGCGCGATACGCCACTGTGCCGATCATCAATCTGGAATCAGCAATGCATCATCCGTGTCAGTCGATGGCGGATATGATGACGATTCGCGAGCATCTTGGAACCGGGAAGAAGAAGGTTCTGCTCACGTGGGCATGGCATCCAAAACCGCTGCCCATGGCGGTTCCGAACAGCTTTGCATTGGCCGCCGCTCAGTTTGGCCATGATCTTCGGATCGCTCATCCCAAAGGCTACGAATTGGACGATGAACTCATCGCAGATGTCGTTACCCAGGCAATATCGCATGGTGGATCGGTTGAATTTACCAACGATGTCGATGAGGCATTTAATGGCGTCGAAGTGGTTTACGCGAAGAGTTTCGGAAGCAAGATTTTCTACGGCGATCCGAACGGCGACATTCGCGAGCGGTCCGCTTACCGTGACAAATGGATCGTCGATGACGAGAAGATGGCGAGGACGTCGGATGCAGTTTTTATGCATTGTCTGCCCGTGAGAAGAAACGTGATCGTCGCCGATTCCGTGATCGACTCACCGCGGTCGATCGTGATCGACGAGGCCGAGAACCGGCTTCATATTCAGAAAGCAATTATGACGGAGCGGATCAAATGAATATAGAAACGCTCGATCTGCTTCGCGAAGCGCTTCCATACATCCAACGTTTTAAGGGTAAGACCTTCGTCATCAAGTTCTCGGGCAAGGTTACCGAGGATAAAGCGATCTTGGTTTCATTGGCCGAAGAACTCGCACTGCTCCATCAAGTTGGTATCCGCGTGTGCGTTATTCACGGCGGCGGGAAGCAGTTGACTGAGCTCGCCCAAAAACTCGGTGTCGTACAGACCGTGATCGAAGGCCGCCGGGTTACAGATGACGACACTCTTGAACTCGCGACAATGATCTTTCGGGGAAAGATCAATACCGAGATCTTATCTGCACTTCGGAATCGCGGAGTCTCGGCGGTCGGATTATCGGGTCTCGACGGCGGTGTGATCAAGGCGGAACGCCGACCGCCTCGCGATGTAACTAACAAGGAAACGGGCGAGAAGGCAACGGTAGACTTTGGACACGTCGGCAACATCGTTGACGTCGATACGCGGCTCGTAAATCTGCTGCTTGAGAATGACTATATGCCCGCTATCTCTTCCCTCGGCGCGGACGACGAAGGAAAGATCTACAACATCAACGCCGATTCCATCGCATCCGAGATCGCAATGAAGCTAAAGGCTGAAAAACTTATCTTACTCTCAGATGTAAACGGCATTTATCTCAACGCCAACGATCCAGGGTCGAAGATCGACCGGCTAAGCGTTCGCGAGGCGAGAGAGATGATCATTTCTGGTAAGGCTACCGGGGGAATGATTCCTAAGCTTGAGAACCTGATAACCCTAGTTGAGAGCGGAGTCGGATCTGCTCACGTGATCGGCGGGACGTCGAGGAATGGGATCCTTGCTGAGGTCTTTACCAACGAAGGAACCGGTACAATGATCGTTAACTAACAGCTTTGCGATGAAGGTCCTTCTAACGTATTTTGCGGCTTCATGGCTGATTCAGATGTTGCTGATGATTGTCGGTTCTCTTTTTGGATCTGGCGGCCCGATCTATTTTCTATATGTACTTCCGTGGCTTTTCTTAGTTGCCGCATATCCTGAGTTGAAACCGCTTCTAAACGAAAATTCACTATTCCTGATAGCTTCAATAGCAATCACGGCCTATTCGACTCTGTTTGCCGGAGTTTTCGGTGGACTTCATCTGTGGCTAATTGGAAACAAGTTGAGAGATTAACACTGTGGTCACGCGAGCACATTTTCAAGTGCCAAATAAAAAGACAGGATGAAAACCTGTCTTCGAATGGTGCTCAGGGGGGGACTCGAACCCCCACGGATTACTCCACACGCCCCTCAAACGTGCGCGGCTACCAATTACGCCACCTGAGCAAAGATTGA
>DAIOWA010000433.1:0-3504 GCA_036758705.1 Pyrinomonadaceae bacterium
ATCGCTCGCTCTTCGGGGACTGTCGCGGACCCTTCCTCCGCGATCGTCGCCTCAGGCGGAGCATTGGCTTCGAGATGATCATCCTGCTCTTTGATCAGGCGATACTCTTCAGGCGTGATCCACTTATGCTTCTCCGGCGAATCGTAAATGAACCACCAAGCCGCGAGCCAAACGAAGCCGAGCCCGCCGGTAAAGATAAAGACCTCGTGCCAGTCGCCGCCGCGTCCCTTAAAGTAGCTATGCAGAGCAATGATGATCGGCGGAGCGACGACCGACCCGATCGCGGCTCCGCTGTTGAAGATCGCCATCCCAAGCGCACGCTGCCGTGCCGGGAACCATTCGGAGACGGTCTTCGCCGCACCCGGCCAGTTGCCCGCTTCGCCTAGTCCGAGCATGAATCGACAAGCGCTCAATGCACGAACGCCGTTCGACCACGCAGTCGCGATCCCCGCAAGCGACCAGATAATGATCGAAACCGTAAAGCCTTTCTTGATACCGATCTTGTCGTAGAGCTTTCCCGACAGACTCTGGCTGATCGTGTATGCGAATAGAAACCAAGTCGCGATCGCACCGAACTCCGTGTTTGACAGCTTGAACGATTCCATGATCGCCGGAGCGAGCACCGAGATGGTCAGGCGATCGATGTAGTTGATCAGCGTCGCAAAGAAGACGAGGCCGATGATGACCCATCGAAGGCCTCGTATCTTAAATCCGTTCTGTGACGTGGGTTCTGTCATAGAAATTCACAATTGGGTTGACCAATTTCCCCGATCCTCAAAAATTTTTTGCCGTCTGAGTTGGTCGCTGAAAGACCAGTGACTCAGAGTGGCCCCGGTGTATCACAACTCGCCCGCGAGCAAGCTTTTCTCCGCCGCACGCACCGCCGAGGCAGATAGTATCCGTCCGCCCGTTCGCGAGCGTGACAAGCAGACCGCCATCGATCCCGGACACACTCGCAACCGGCGATACCACTCCAGCCTTCGTGGGAATCAGTACGTGCAGGAATCCTCCGTCCATCGCTTCTGTTTTCGTCGTTACGCGAAGCTGACGTCCGCGGATCTCGCTGTCGCCCTTATCCACGCTCCCCGGTAACCCACGCGCCTGGACCTTCTGATCGACGATCTCAGTTGAAGCCGCGACTGGATCAAGCCGCTCGACAAGCAATCGCGCATCGCCGTTGATCAGCTCAAATTTCGAATCTTTCCCGACGATCTCGCGGTCTGCGTTGAGCAGGAATGTAAATGTCGAGGGCTTTGCGGTTTGCAGCTCATCCCAGATGACGAAATATCCTGGCTCGACGTAGATGAAATGACGGTCAAATTTCTGTATGCCGAGGTCGGCGTAGTATCCGGACGCCGCCTCGCCGCGAGCGTATAAATATCCGGAGCCTGCATCGCCCTCGGCAAGCCTGATCTTGTCGAGCCGTTCGCTTGGCACTTCCTTGAACATCTCGTAAACGCCGTCCTTCTCCTGCCCGCGGCCGTTTACAAGAATTGTGTTGTGATCGTCGGTCTGCTTAATGCCGAGGTATCCGGTATCGCCTGTCAGGTACCTTCCGTTTGCCCAGATGATGAATGAGTTCGCATCCGGATGAGCGTGCCCGGTGTTCTGACGCCAGTCCTTGATCTTTGCGTGAAGTCGAGCTGCGTGATGCCCTTCCGGCGGCGAACACCTGAAAGCGAATGCAGTGGCGTCTTTCGTCCAAGACGATCGCCAGAAAACCGTGTCGTTGTCTTTGAAGTGATACTGGAGCGGGATCTCCGAAAGTGATGCCGCCTTTACCGACGGATCATGCGACAAGAACGCCCACATGGGTTCGCGCGTCTCAAGCTTCGTTTCGGTCCGAAGAAAATCGCCGATCGCCTGAGCCTGCGGATCCTTGTAGACCGAAGCGAAGCGATAAAGAATGTCGTATTCCGAATAGATACTTTCGCGCTTGCTCGTCCCGTTTCTATTGAGAGATCCGTCGCCGATGTCCGCAAAATCGAATACGTTCTCACCGTCGGGCAGAACGGAATGCATCGCGAAATACTTCATCCCGTCGAACTTCGGTTTCATCACGGCATACAAGTTTTCCCCGGTCGCCGCGAGATGTGCGTCGAAGTACCGGATCATCCACCGGAATGCGAATCCAAAATAATGGAAGCTTTCGTAGAAATATCCGTCGGTTCCGAACGCCAGCATCGTGCGGTCGAAAACCGCTCGCGAAAGCCTCGCCCATTCGGCCGCCTCCGGAGCTTCGTCCATGATCGCGTAAGCCGCGATCGCGAGGCCCGCCATCGGGATCCATGTATGATTCTGCGTGTATGTGTACCGCTTGCCCGGCTTGTACTTGAAGTAGTCGTACATCAGCCGGCCCTGCTTCAACAGCTTGTTGCGGATCGTCTCCTTCTCAGCGACGGTCAGCTTGTTGTAAAGAACGTCGTATGCAAAAGCAACGGCATATAGCAGGTGAGCGGGTGGAAGATCGACGTTCGGTTTATTGTACGTATAGCCCCAAATCGGCATCTCGCATGCTGCCAACGTCCACTGCTTGGCCGCCTTCAGGTATCGCTCATCCTGCTCGATCACATAGGCAAGACTCGTCTGCGATATCTGAAACGCTAACCCATATTGGGTAATGCTCGCGGACTTGCGATTGTCGAGCCCGCTCTTGTATAGATCTTCGTCCTTCGGATCCGGCACCGGTCGCCGCAGTGTCTGGATGTCTTTTAGAGTCGCCGCCCAAAGCTCTCGGCCTTCGCCTTTTGCCTTCACTCGCAACGCCGCGATATCTGCCCCGCCGAAAAAGAGTTTAGGATGCACTCCCGTATTCTCCTTCTTTAGCGATACCGGTCTCGCAAGCACCTCGTCAAAAGGACGGATCTCCTGCGCAAAAAGGTCGGATACCGTTAACAAAACTACGCACGAGAATACAAACGCGATCGCCAAGCGTCGTGTGTGTGATTCTCTGGTAACGTTAACAGCTTTTGCCATAGAAGATCGGCGGCCTGCCGGCCTTACGTCGTATTTAACTTTGAGCCACGGTCGATTCGCGAATTATCAGTTCGCAATCCAGAACTCGCTCCTCGGGATCATTTTCTCCCTCGCCCGAGATCCGACGAAGCAGCATTTCCGCCGCCATCTGCCCCTGAAGTTTCATCGGCTGACGCACCGTGGTCAGCGACGGATTCATGTGCAGAGCCAGCGGAGTGTCATCAAACCCAACAATTGCAATATCTTTGGGAATCGAAAGCCCGGCCTCTTTCGCAGCTGAGATCGCTCCAACCGCCGTAAAATCGTTGCGGGCAAAGACCGCGGTTGGCCGATTCGGGAGCGACAAAAGCCGCTTCATACCTTCATAACCGATCGCCTCGGTCGAATATCCGGGCGTATCGCTCGACGAGCCGCGACGTCCGGTGATCAGCCGTTCGTCGATCTGGATCTCATGCTTAGCCAACGCTGCCAGGTATCCTTGCAGCCGTTTTAGGCGGGAACGATTCTCGAATGCAGCTCCTATGAACC
>DAIOWA010000434.1:0-3502 GCA_036758705.1 Pyrinomonadaceae bacterium
CCTTGACAGAAAGCCGACCATACGTGATGATTTATCCTTCCGAAGATTTTCGGCGGCCCCTGCAAATTACAGTTCTTAACTGCGAATAGAAATTCTAAATTGTAGCAACTAATTTTTTAGGGGCTTCATCTGAGTTTCCGCAGAGCATTTGGTGTAGTTCCCGGGCTCGGCAGACAGATTTTGGACAGTTAGATTCGTTCGGAGGAAGTAAGAAGATGAAAGCGATTTTTAGATCATTGAGCATGGCCGCCATCGTCGCGGGTATTGCCGTGACAGGTGCGTTCGCACAAAACGTGTGCGACGACCTGGATACACCAACTGCGCGGTATGAGACGTTTACCGCCAGCTATCAAAAGAACAAGATCGAGGATCTAGCCGCGATCAAGGGAGCTGTTGCGGCAGGGAAGGAATTTCTTGAAAAGTGGGGAGCTTGTGAGTCCTGGGCGGATCAAGCGAAGTTTGTAAAGGGGCATGTACCGCGTCTTGAGAAAATGGTTGCCGATATGGAAACCTACGCGAAGCTGAAGCCATACTTCGATCGTTTCGACGCTGGTATCAAGGCCGACAATACGGACGAGATCTACGCAGCCGGTAAAGAGATCCTCGCCATCAACCCGAGCCTTCATAACGTCAAGTACGTGATGGCAGTCGCCGGTGTATTGGACGCCTCCAAGGCGGTTGCTGCAAAGACGCAGAGCAAATATGCGGCTGAGTCACTTAACCATGCGAAAGCCCTCTTTGAGCAGCTCAAGAGCGGCAGCTTGAAACTTGACCGAAAGATCGGTGACAAGGAATCGATCGGTGTGCTCAAGTGGGAACGGCCACGCGAAGAAGCCATCAGTCAGCTTGCTTACACGATCGGCTACGTGAACTACTACGGGCTCAATAACAAAAAGGCCGCTCTGCCGAGCTACTATGAAGTTACGCAGACTGCGGGTTTCTACAAGAATTACGCTCCGGTCTTCGCTACCATCTCTGATTACTACCGCGATGAAGCGGAGAACATCGGCAAAGAGATCGTGACGCTCACGAAAGAGTACAACGCCCTTGTTGATACGGTGAAGAAGCTTCCTCCAGGCGAGGCAAGCGCTGCAGAAGCGACGAGACTGGACGGTGAGATCAAGGCAAAGGACGCCCAGATCAAGGCTAAAGAAGCTCTCTACAACGGATACGTTGAGCGTGCGATGGACGCCCTCGCACGGGCTTACAAAGCGGCGAAGGACACGACTCCGGCGGAGAAGACCTATAAGGATGCTCTATACAAGGATCTTACCGCACTCTACAATCGCCGATTCCCGACCAAGCCGACCGGCCTGAATGACTGGGTATCGACGGCGACCGCAAAGCCGCTACCGGATCCGACTTCGACGGTCGAACCGATCAGCGATGAGCCAGCAACAACAACTACGACTGTGAATACTACTGCTGCTCCTGCAGGAAACGGTAATGGTACAACGGTCGCTAAGAAGCCATAATGCTTCTGAATTCGATCTAGAAAATCGCGAGCCGGGCGGCAAAAGCTGTCCGGCTTTCTTTTTGTTTGGGTTACACTTAGAATTGTGTTTTGCCGCGGAAGATGAGCCTCGCCAAGTTGGAAACATTGCTCGGACACACGTTTCAGTCGCCTGACTTGCTCGAAAGAGCGCTCACGCACCGGTCGTGGGCACACGAAAAGATGAAAGGCGAAGCGGACGTGAAAGTTCGCACCGCCGAAAACGAGTCGCTGGAGTTCGTCGGAGATTCGGTGCTCGGGTTGGTCATTGCCGAGCAGCTCTACACAAAGCATCCGGGAGCGGCCGAGGGCGATCTGACATTGATGAAGCACCGGCTCGTGAGCATGCAGACTCTTGCGGGCATTGCATCCGGGTTGAACCTTGGCGAATTTCTCCGAATGGGCCGCGGCGAAGAGCAGTCCGGCGGACGAGAGAAACCGGCGATACTCGCCGACACGCTCGAAGCGATCATCGGAGCGGTTTTCTTCGACAGCGGCTACATCGCGGCCCGGGAGTTTGTTACCCGGGTGTTTGCGGAGGAAATGCGACTGGTGACGCCGAAATCGTCGCTTGATTTCAAGACGCTTCTGCAGGAAACGCTACAGGCGAAGAAACTCACGGCTCCGGTCTACACGCTGCTGCGATCCGAAGGCCAGCCGCACGACCGCACGTTCTTCGTCGAGGCCGCGTGGTCGGGCGGCACATCCACCGGGACCGGACGCTCGATCAAAGCTGCCGAGATGATGGCCGCGAACGAGGCGTTGAAGATGATAGCCGAAACGAACGGCGACAAATCTACGTAAGTTGTTACTGATCTATGGCTGATAAAGAAACGACAGAGAAGAAGGCCGCAGAAGATGCGGAAAAAAAAGAGTTCAAGGGCCCGCCGAAATCGATCTTTCGCGAGTATCTGGAATCGCTGACGGTAACGCTTGTGATGGCGCTGTTTGGGATGACGTTCATTCTGCAGGCGGTGACCGTGCCGACCGGATCGATGCAGAACACGATCCTGATCGGCGATTATCTGATCGTCAACAAATTCATCTTCAACCCCGGCGGAGATCCGCTGCCGCTGCTCCCGATGCGCGACATTCAACGCGGCGATATCATCGTTTTCAAGTATCCGGGAAACTCGGTCGATCCCGCGTCGGACAGATCACGCGGGCTCGTCAAATATCAGCTGAATTACGTCAAACGCGTCATCGGGCTGCCGGGTGAAAAAGTCGAGTTTCGCAACAATCAGGTCTACATTAACGATCAGCTTTTGCCCGAGCATCGCATAATCGGCGATGCGGACGACAACGTTTCAGCTCTCGAGACGAAGGAATTCGAGGAACGGAAGCCCGAAGATAAGTGGAACGTTTACTACTCGGAGCAGACGACGAAAGCGGTTGCCGCGGGTATGAAACTCCCGACCGGGCGGTTCAATTTCGGTGTCGAAGGCAAGCCGATGATAGTGCCGCCGAACAGCTTTTTCTGCATGGGCGATGCTCGTGACGACAGTGACGACGGCCGCGGATGGGGATTTGTCCCGCGTGAACTCGTCATCGGCCGCGCGATGTTTGTCTACTGGTCCTGCGACCGCGGCGCCTCTAACGGAAGTGCGCTGAGCTGTCTGACCCACCCGCGGTTCGATCGGATCGGGAAGTTTGTGAAGTAGTTTTTCTCCGTGTACTTTGTGAAAGATCCTTTGTGCCTTTGTGTTAAGAGATACTTAACCACAAAGAACACAAAGATTTTGTACAAAGGGCACAAATCGAAATGAAATTTAACTTTAGCGAGGAAGTTTCGGGGGCGTTGCACTTTGGGCGGCCGGTGGTCGCGCTGGAGTCGACGGTTATCTCGCACGGGCTTCCGTATCCGCAAAACATCGAAACGGCTTATAAGCTTGAGACGATCATCCGCGACGCAGGTGCAACTCCCGCGACGATCGCGGTATTCGATGGCGAAGTTCACGCAGGACTTGGCGACGAGCATTTCGAGCGGCTGGTGGCGTAGGACGTCAAGAC
>DAIOWA010000435.1:0-3500 GCA_036758705.1 Pyrinomonadaceae bacterium
GATGCCGAGGGCAGCAGCGGCGCGTTCAAGCAATGGCTTTAGATTAAACGGCTGGTCGAGATTATCCGCGGCCAGGTCACCAACTTCTTCTATGCTTTTTAGCGGAATGAGGAACATCGACTACAAAAATGTGAGAGTTTAGTCAAAGACAGCCGTTCTTAACTCTTTCTCAAATAATAACAATATTGTCGGAATTAGACATTTGGTTCGTCATTTAACCCGTAGATTCCGGTCCGGTCTGCATCATTTCTTGACGTGCTATAGAATTAAGAAATGGTAAGCAGGGTCGAGATAACCGTCAGTGAAAACGAGCGAAAGATGCGGCTCGAGGATCTGCTGTGTTCACGATTTCCCGCTTTGAGTAAGATGTACCTCCGCGAGGTCGTTAAGAACGGCGATTGCGAATTGAATGGCAGGCACGAGAATCGGGGTAAACGCGTTCTCCCGCAGGACTTTGTCGAGGTGAATGTCGATCTTACCCGCCAACACTCGATGCTGCCGCAGGACATACCGCTCGATATCGTCTTTGAGGATGCAGATCTTATTGTCGTGAACAAGCCCTCGGGAATGCTGGTTCATCCTTCACACTGTGAGAAGAACGGTACGCTGTTGAATGCGGTCGTATACCATTTGCAGAAGCCCGACCGTGAGGCAGGGCTTAATGCACAAGGTGGAAGTTACGCCGCTAACGTGCGGGCTTCGGCGATTCGCCCCGGGCTTATTCATCGACTTGATAAGGACACATCCGGCTTGATCGTCATTGCCCGAAACTCGCGTGCGCATCGGATACTTGGCCTTCAGTTTCATAACAAGAAGGTCGATAAACGGTATGTTGCCCTTGTGGACGGTGTAGTTGTCAAAGATCAGGGCGAGATCGTCGGGAACATCGGCCGCAACGCCGAGGCGAAATGGTGGGAGTTGCGAGAAGACGGAAAACACGCAATGACGCGGTATCATGTGATCGAACGACGCGAGCACACTACGTTGCTCGAGCTGGAACCTGTTACCGGACGTACCAACCAACTTCGCATACACTGTGCCGGCCTTGGGCATCCGATCGTTGGCGACACTATGCGTGGCGGCAGTGCAAATCGAAGAATGTGCCTGCATTCCGCACGGCTCAGCTTCCGGCTCCCGTCATCCGGCGAGCAGCTTGACCTTGCCTCAACTCCGGATTTCATCTAGCGGCCGCGGCCCGGCCCGAAGAGCGGCACGCCGGGCATTGCACCCGTGAGTTTACTGCCGTCGAACACTTCTTTTCCGTTAACGATGATGTGCGAGAATCCCTCGGCGTACTGATGAGGATTCTCGTAGGTCGCATTGTCCCCTACCGTTTTCTCGTCAAAGATCACGATATCAGCCGCAAAGCCCTCGCGGATCTGGCCGCGGTCGCGGAGGTTGAAGGTTTGCGCGGGAAGGGAAGTCATCTTTCTGATAGCGTCTTCGAGCGAGATGATCTTAAGCTCGCGGACGTATCTGCCGAGTACGCGGGCGTTGTTGCCGTAGCCGCGAGGATGCGGCACACCGGAGCCGAAATTTCGCACGCCGCTGTCGGAAGCGATCATCGTGAACGGCTGCTTCATAATTGCCTGAACGTCTGGCTCGTCCATCTGTCGATAGACCATTTGAGCTCCGCCCGCCCGGTACATATCAAAGACCTGCTCTAGTTGATCATCGAGCTTTTTCTTGCCGCGAACTTCCTGCGTGATCTGAGCGATGTTCTTGCCGTTGAATGCCGGATTCGCTCGATAGCTGGCGACATATGCGAAATCGAGATCTTTGAACTTCGCCTTCTTCAGCCATTCTTTCATTTCCTTGACGATCTTCGCTTTCGTTGCGGGATCCGCGAGGCGTTTCTTCCCCGCTTCACGACCGCCGGCGATCGCCCAACTCGGCATTCGCGAATCGAGCGATGTGGATGAAGCCGTGTAGGCATATTGATCGACCGTCACCTGTAGTCCGCGTCGACGGGCGTCTTCCACGAGTCCGATCGTGGTTGGGGTCTGTCCCCACAGGGCTTTCGACGCGATCTTGAAATGCGAGATCTCGACCGGCATCTTCGCCTGCTCGCCGATGTTGATCGCCTCCTTAATTGCCTCGACGACCTCGTTGCCTTCGTTGCGGATGTGCGATGCGTAGGTTCCGCCGTAGTGCGAGGCGACTTTCGCGAGTTCGACGACCTCTTCGGTCTTGGCGAAGGTGCCGGGCACGTAGATCAGGCCGGTCGAGAGGCCGACGGCTCCGTCCTTCATTCCTTTGTCGACGATGGCGTTCATCTTTGCCTGTTCTTCCGCGGTCGGAGCACGATCGTCAAGTCCGACGACGTCGCGCCTTACCGAACCGTGTGCGATCAGGGTTGCGAGATTCACGGCCAGCGGCTTTTCGCCAAACTGTCCCAGGAACTTGCCGACATCGGTTACCGATCCGCCGCAGTTACCGGTCACCAGCGATGTTACGCCCATTCGGACAAAGTTTTCCGCAGTCGGGTTGCCGAAGATGTCCTCAGTATGCGCGTGAACATCGATGAATCCCGGCGCTACGATCTGACCTTTCGCGTCGATCGTTCGATCCGCCGAGCCTTCGACGCGTCCGACTCCCGCGATCTTTCCATCGCGGATCGCGACTGATCCCCAGAACCAGGGATTGCCGGTTCCGTCGATGATCCGTGCATTGGTTATCAGCACGTCGAACCTTTCCGGGGTCTGGGCGAAGGTTGTTGGTGCGAGGGAGACGAATATTGCGACGAGAACGAGTGAGGCGAGGGTTTTCATAGCCTAAAAATGCCGTCAAATTGAAGGTATGTCAATATCTAATAGATTTTTCGGTACAATAACTGCTGCTTATCACTTGCTGTAATTAGAAGCTCGTCCGCCAAAAATGGTGCGGAATCCCTCCCGCACCATTCGAGCCAACACTTCAATCGATCGTTATTCACCACAATGCGGATGCCCGCAGTCACACCTTATCTCGGTAATGTCCTGATCGACCGCGTCCTTGCAGTGATCGCTGCAATAGTCCGAATCCGGCTTTGCAGCACAAATGCACAGATCGTGCTTACATTTCTCACTTGCCATAACTACCTCCCTGACTATCGAGTCGGAGCTTTGAGCTCGATGTCGATCTCTTTTTTGTCCGAGCCGCCCTTAAATCCGCCGCTATAGTAAAACGCTCCCGCAATGATCGCCACAATGACGACCAATGCGATTGCCCATACGACGCTGCTTCCAGTGCTTTCTCCCTCTGCCATTTTCGTTTCCTCCCGTGTTCGGAATTAGTCCGGCGTTAGTGCCGCCTACCTCAGAGGGGCAACCGGTGTGCCGATGAGGAAATAGGGAGCAGGTGATCGGAAACAGGACGGTTGGTCGAATGTGGTCCGGCTGTTCCCGAAAACGTCGTGGGACACGTAAACTATTGTATCTATTGCTACTTAGGCATAATTCTTAGAGATCTTGTCCCTCAGTGTCCCACGGGTTGCGTGGGACACGCAACCGATAGCAGTA
>DAIOWA010000436.1:0-3493 GCA_036758705.1 Pyrinomonadaceae bacterium
TCGGAGATCATTTCTTCGGTAACGTCGATGAACTCTCCGACCTTAACGAACGCGGATATCAGCTCGTTTGCCCGTCCGATGGCAGATTCCAGTATCGGGAACGCCTTGTCCGGGTCGGCTTCGGCGTATCCGGACGCGAGCATCCACGTATGCATAAAGTCCTGATAGTTCTTCGGCTGCGGATTCACGAGCGACTCGGCGTCACGCATTATCTCAGCCGCAAGCTGTCTGTCGCCCGCCTTCGCCACCTGCGAAGCCAACATGCTCAAGCCCAGGATCTGCTTGTTCTTGCTCGTGTTTTGCATCAGTATCTTTCGCGACTGAGCGATCACCTTTTCACGTTCTTCCTTAGGCAGTTCGCCCTTGCCGATCTTCCGAACGTCGGTCATCAACTTCTCCTCGGCGGATCGCTGGGCTTCTAGTTCCTGCTGTCGTGAATTTGAATTTGAGTTTGATGATGCTGCGTAACCTGTCGCGTTCACAGCGTTAGCGCCCACACCCGTCTGACGAAACGACGCGGTGGTATTACTGTTTTTGTACGCACCCCGATACTTTGCTCTGATCTGGCCAGCTTGAGCCGGAGCGATCTTTTCAATAGTCGAGGCGAATTTTAGCGCATATCCGGAATCCATTTGCTCGCTCTGTCTGAGCATTTCCCGGGCCAACACGTCGATGAGATCCCGCAGTTCAGACTCCGTGTAAACCGGCTTCTTTTTCGGGCCAGTTGTAGAAGATTCAGTGGTACTGATCCCGAATTCGATAAGGGAATTAACGGCAAAGTCGCGGACATCGTTTGTTGTCCCCTTCACCTTGGACAAGATCTTTTGTCCGAACTCGATCGCAACGTCCTGATCCTTTTCGTAGATCTTTCGAAGCAGATCTACGTGCTGATAATCAAATCCTTTCTCCAGCGACTTTAGCCCATACTGCGACGCCTTGGCCGGACTCTTCGATGCGATCTCCTTTAGCAGGTTCATTTCGAAATACGTATCGCGCCCGCCCACCGACGCCATCTTGGGATTCGCACTCGCCGTGTCATAGAAAAATCCCAACGCCACATCCGGATCGTGTTCGGCAATACTGGTTGCGACCTGCTGCCTGACAGCCATCGCCACGCGATATTTCATCTCAAGCTTGCGGCGATCAGATGCTTCCACAAACGGCATCATACCCAGCGACGCTTGGGAATCATTATCCTCGGGCAACGCCATCATCTGAGCATCGAGCCTTGAGATAAGCTCACGAAAATCCGCGATCGCCGAGTTGAACATCGTCCGGGCTTCATGCTCGTCGTGGTACCACATCAGCCCGGCAAGCTCCGCCGAAAAACTGATCCGGTTCTCCAGCGTCCGCAGATTCTGAACATCGCCCATCGTCTCGCGCAAGAAAGCGACCGCTTCCTTACGAAGCTCCGCCGGATCAGGCTTCGGAGGCTGAGTTGTCGCTGTCTGAGCAAAAACAGGCGTAGCGAAAGCGAGTAGGAGCGCAAATGCAAAAGATTTTTTGTACATCGGTTATGGGGTCTCCGCTGAAATTGACGCTTCAATAATATGAATATTGCCGCCCGGAAGTAAACAAATTTCAGGCAGAAACACGACCGTGAGGGAGTGTGCCCGTCGGGCGGTTAACGCGGAAAAACACCCCCTCCTTGCGAGGGAGGGTGGCAGCCGCTTCGGCTGACTGGGTGGTTCTCCCATCGACTGCTCGACCCGCACGCTCGTTCACACTCGCGTTTCCGCCGGGAATATTGAAAAATTGTAACCACCAATGCTTCTCGTCATCGACAACTACGATTCGTTCACGTACAACCTCGTGCAATACCTCGGCGAGCTAGGGGCCGATATGAAGATATTCCGCAACGACGAGATCACCGTTGACGCGATCGAGAGCGATCTCAAACCCGAACGCATCCTGATCTCGCCCGGCCCCGGCACGCCCGATTCGGCCGGAATCACACTCGGAACGATCGAACGCTTCGCCGGCAAGATCCCGATCCTCGGCGTCTGCCTCGGCCACCAGGCTATCGGCCAGCACTTCGGCGGCAATGTCTCGCGAGCACCCGAACCCGTCCACGGCAAACCGGTCGAGATCACACACGACGGAAAGTCGATCTTCGAAGGCCTGCCCGACAAATTCAACGCCGGAAGATACCATTCGCTCATCGTCGAACGCGATGGAATGCCCGAGTGCCTTGAGATCTCAGCCGAATCGCCCGACGGACTCGTAATGGGCCTGCGTCACCGGGAACTCCCGATCGAAGGTGTCCAATTTCACCCCGAATCGATCCTGACCGAGCATGGCAAACAGATGCTCGCCAACTTTCTGAAAACTGGAAACTCGTAACTGACAACTCGAAACTGTCCTGAAACTCTCCAACGAGCGATGAATCCGCTTACTCCATTCGGAAAACTCTACGGCCGCGTGATGGGTCTGCGGAACCTGCTCTACGATCGCGACGTCCTGAAGAGTTACGATCTCGGTGCGCGAACGATCAGCGTCGGAAATCTGACGACCGGCGGCACCGGAAAAACCCCGCTTGTTGCGCTGATCGCGAAACTGTTGATCAATGACGGTGAGACGGTCTGTATCCTGACACGCGGATATGGAAGAAGGCACCCACGATCCCGAGTGCTCGTCAGCGATGGATCAAACATTCTCGCCGACGCTGAAACCGGAGGCGACGAACCCGTCGAGTTGGCACACAGACTCGATGGCAAGGCGATCATCGTCGCCGACCCCGATCGTGTCGCCGCCGCGATATGGGCACGGGAAAAATTTAGGATCACAACGTTCATTCTCGACGACGGCTTTCAGCATCGCCGTGCCCGACGCGATCTCGACATCGTCTGCATCGACGCGACTGATCCTTGCGGCAATGGACTGATCATTCCCGCCGGCACGCTTAGAGAATCGTTCAAAAGCCTAAACCGCGCCGATTCGATCGTGATCACGCGAACCGATCTGGTGGATAGTACGACTGATCTTGAGCAGCGGGTGCGAAGGTGGAATTCCTCCGCTCCGATCTTCAAAGCTCGGACCGAACTAAGAGGGCTTGTAACTCTGGAGGACTTTCGCACCGGGTCGTGGGATCTGCGAATGCCGATCGATAAGTTATTTGCTTTTACGGCGATCGGCAACAGCGACAATTTCCTGCGAACCTTAGCCGACGCGGAATCCGCCATCGTTGGGACTAGAACCTTTCGCGATCATCACCGGTTCACGCAAGCCGAGATTCGAGAGGTCGAGCAGGAGGCGATCGAACAACGGGCAGCAGCTCTTGTAACGACAGCGAAAGATGCGGTGAAACTGCACCGCCTTAACCGCCAACTCCCCTGTTACGTCGCCATCGCCAACACCGCGATCGCCGACGGGGTGGCCTTCCGAAAACTCGTTCAAGGGAATGTTCGGTAAGACGTCCTCAAAATCCAGAGAAAGGGTTACAAAAATGCGTCGCAGCGTGCGCAAATTTGCTTGCGACGTTTCTGAAAGGAAC
>DAIOWA010000437.1:0-3493 GCA_036758705.1 Pyrinomonadaceae bacterium
CGTCGCGACACTCCCATGGTGGCATCGGCATGGCTGAAGCCCAAAGGCCGAGTTTCGATTCGCGTGCTTTCAATTCCGCCCTGGCATAGCGAACGCGAGCTTCGGAAGATTGCTCGCCGCTCACTCTTTTATAATGCCAAGCGCTTCCGTTTTCAAGCATTCGAACCCCAATATCTTGTCCTTCGAAAAAAAGCGTGCCCATATATCGTCCCTCTGAGTCTTTTCGATGGACGATCACTTTCACATCTTTGTCGAGTACGCGAGTCTCGAGATCTTTTCTTGCGGCGGCTCCAAAATCCTGTTTGCTTTCGGGCGCGTCGATCCCGAAGAGGCGGACGGTGTAGGTATTTCCGTCAGGAATTTTGACGCGGACCTCGTCGCCATCGGGGACCATTATCACCTTTCCTTCGATAAATTCGGGATCGGTCGATTGTGCGAGTAGACAGGAGAAAAGGCTGAGGATCACAAGCGGAACAAAAACGAACTTTGCACGCATAACGAAAACTCCGTGATCAAGAAATCTTTCGGCTGGAGGCGGAACGGGATGTTCCGAGCTAATAGTTGAAGATTACCACCGTCGCGCGCCGATGCAAATCTTCGACGCGCAAGGTTGATACTTTTTTTCGCCCAGCTTCGCGTTCGATTGTGGAGACAAGAAAAATGGCAGCGAATATTCAGGCAATAAGACGTCCTTCGGACCGCGGATTAATGATAGCGGCGGCAGCGATCTTCCCGCTTTTGGTGTTCATCGGATACTTCAAGACTTACTACGCTCGGCCATGGTTCGATAATCCGCCATTCGCTAACTCACTTGTACACTTTCACGCAATTGTGATGACGACCTGGGTTCTCTATTTCGTGGCCCAGATCGTCCTTGTGCGGACCAAGAATCTCAAGCTCCATATGACGATGGGATTCGCCGGGATAGGGCTCGCGGCATTGGTGGTCGTGGTCGGAATGGTAACGGCGTGGGATTCGCACATTGTTCGTGAAGTAGGTCCGGCCGGAATCCCGGCTCACAGTTTCTTTCTGGTTCCGGTTCTCGACATGCTTCTCTTTGTGATCTTTTTCGCGGGTGCGATCTACTATCGAAAGAACCCGGCGAACCACAAGGCACTGATGTTGATGACCGCCATCAATTTTTCCCCGGCGGCGATCGCTCGGATCCCGCTTCTTCCGGCCGATCTTGTGGTCATTCAATTCCTGGTTGTGCCGTCGCTCGTCGGTTTGGCAGCCTTCGCGTGGTACACGTTGAAGCATCGAAAGTTCAACTGGATATTTGCTGGTTCACTCGCGGCGTTCATCGCATCCGGCCCGTTCCGACTTTTCCTTTCTGCAACCGAGACATGGCTCGGATTCGTAGCGTGGCTCGCCAGTTTCCGCGGCTAAAAGGACAAGGGGTAGCCCGTGTGCTACCTTTTTCTTTTGCCTATGAAGCTAAAGTGGCGATTTGGGGTGATCGCGGCGGTGTTCCTCGCGGTCTTTTGCCTATACCCGCAGTTGAAGATGTTCTACTTGCGCGGCGGCGAGTGGAATGGGCACTACGCGTATAACGACATCGACGAGGTCGCGTATTCGTCATACGTACGAGCGCTTATCGACGGGCGGCCGCGTAAGAACGATCCGTACACCGGACGTGACCAGACACCTGAAACCCCTCAGCCCGAATCACTCTTTTCCATACAATTCGCTGCTCCATATACGATCGCGATCCCGGCTCGGATATTCGGTGTCGGCACGCCTTGGGCGATGACGATCGCGGGCGGGCTCGCAGGATTTCTCGCGGCGCTTGCGGTGTTTTGGTTTCTCGGACGACTGACCGGAGATTCGTGGTTCGCGATGGTCGGTGCTTTGGCGACGTTTGCACTAGGAGCGTTGGCGGCCGGTGAAGGAGCTTTGCCGGAGATACTGTTTGACGGATTTTCCTATCCATACTTTCCTGGATTTCGCAGATATATCCCTGCACTGACGATGCCCGCGTTCTTTGCGATGGTCGGGTTTCTGTGGATGTTCATGTCGAGTCGCTCGGTTGAAATCGATGGTGAAAAGGCCCCACCCGCTACCGCAGGTGGTACTGACGTGTTCCGGCGGCGGCTGTTATACGGATCGCTTGCTACGGCGTGTTTTGCTTATTGCGTTTACTCCTATTTCTACACTTGGACGACAGCGTTCGCTTTTATCGGCTGTCTGTTCATCGCGTGGATACTGGAGCGGCCGGAGACGTTCTGGAAGGACATAAAGGCGCTTGGGATATTGGCGGCGGCTTGGATCGTTGTGCTGTTGCCGTACGCGTATTTGCTCTCGCAGCGGACAGATACGATGGACAACGTGCAGCTTCTGGTTCACACGCGGATGCCCGATCTAAACCGGATGCCCGAATGGATAGCGATCGCGACGCTGTTCGTGATCGCCTTCGGGATGCTGAGAAAGATCATCTCGATCCGCGATTCGTCGACGCTGTTTGCCATCGGTCTTGCCCTGGTTCCGTTCGCCGTATTCAATCAGCAGGTGATCACGGGCCGTTCCCTGCAGCCGATCCATTATCAGGTCTTCATCGGAAACTACGTCGCTATGCTCGGGCTTGTCGTAGCGATCGGGCTGGTGTGGAAGAACAAACTCGGACAGGGAAGGACGAGCGTGCGGATCATCTGCGCTTCCGCGATGATCGTCGTCGCCGCATGGGGATTTGTCGAGTGTCATTACACGGTGCGTGTGTTGGATGACGCGAACGTCGACCGTGATAAGGCTCTGCCGGTTGCTAAGCGTCTCGAGGAACTTGCCGCGAGCGAACCAGACCCACATCGATCGACCGTGCTTTCATATGATTGGCTCTTCGCCGACGATATGCCGACGGTCGCGCCGCAGAATGTCCTATGGGCTAGACACCAGCACGTATTTGCGGGCCTGAGTTGGGAAGAAAGCAAGGAACGGTATTATCAGCAGCTTTATTATCAGGGAGTCGATGAGCGGGGGCTGGACCGGTTGTTGAAGGAAGATTTTGTTACGCAGATAGCATTGTTCGGATGGGGCCGGCATACGGACCGGTTGACGACGGAATCAAAGCCGCTGACATACGGCGAGATCGCGGAAGAGGTCGAGAGATATCGGCTATATCGGATGAATTTTAGCAGGCAACATGCGTCGAACCCGCTGATAAGATATGTCGTGGTTCCGAATTGGGATAAGTTCGATCTTTCAAATCTGGAGGAGTTTTACGACCTGGATGAGGGCGAGGTTGTTGGCGGACACACAATATATAAGGCTAGATTGAGGTAACAAAAAAGCCGCCCAATGAGGGGGCGGCTCAATAATATTGCTATCTGAGTAACGCTTAAGCTGCTAGAAGGTCGTTCGAAGTCTCCGCAAAAACGCGGCGACCGTTTATCGCATCGTCGATGATCTCTCGAACCGCCGAAGCGTCCGGATTCACGTCCATACGGACACACGCCCGCAGATGTCTAATTATCCCTTCAGTTGCGATCTCCATGGTGTC
>DAIOWA010000438.1:0-3491 GCA_036758705.1 Pyrinomonadaceae bacterium
CGTCGGCTTGTCGTCCTTGTCCGTATCTCTACCCTTCGCCGTGTTTACGATCGGGTCGTCATCAACGTCGTCCGCTACCTCGACCTCGCTTCGCGCGAGAACGCGATAGGCGACGAAGATCCCGGCAACGGCGATCACAAGGAATGCGAGTCCGACGAGACTGATCGCGACAATGCCAATATGCGAACTGCCTGAGCCGGAGCTCTCGACCTCGACCGCTGCACCATTGTTAGCCGGTGCGGCTGTCGATGTCGCCGGTTGAATGGGTGCGGCCTCCGGCGCCGGTTCGCGAATGTAAACCTTTAATGTCGTTTCGTTCCCGATCTTGACCGTGTCGCCGCTACGCAAAGCTGTCCCGGATCCGGCGACAGGCTGGCCGTTGACGAACGTTCCGTTTGCGGAGTTTTCATCAACTATCCACACACGGTCGCCATCACGATAAACCGTAGCGTGCAGGCGCGAAAGCGAATTATCTTCAAAGCGATAGGTAGCATCGCTGCCGCGGCCGAACGAGGTCCGGTCGCGATCGATCGGAATCTCTTGTGAGCCTGCGGGAGTCGGGTATGTGAGGATGATCTCGAGCATTGAAATGGATCTTAAGCGGGAGATCTTAAGAAGCAAGTTTATACAATTCGGTGATCGGGCGATCTTTCAAGCCAAACTTTTGCGGGTTTTCTCCGACGATTCCCGCGGCAAAGAAGCGTACGATGCGGTCGCGCTCTTCCGGTGTCTTTACGACGTTCCAAATGTCTGAACGGTTTGCCGGAAGTGAAGCTTTCCAAGTGCCGGCGTCCGCGGGCGATTTTCCAAAAGCAGCAACGGCATAGACGGCGTCACGCTCAAACAGGCCTGTGTAGACCGCTTTCATATACATTCCAGCGGCTTTGGAAGCACACTCCTGCTTAGGATCTGAGAGCGTTTCCGCCCCGCACGGGCCGTTATATCCGTTGGCGGTTACGAAGTCCGTCGACATTCGGAAGAGACCTTCGTCTGAGCCCTGCTTACCAGGGTCGAATCTGCTTCGGCTCATCGCAAGGTAATATCCAAACGCTGCGGGAATGTCGTACTCCCTAACGAATCCGATATTGATAGCGTCGCGATATCGAGCCGCTTTGTCAAAATTTCCGTCCTGCGCAAACTCGGCCGCTTTCTTCTGCACTTCCTCAAGGAATTGCTTATTCGAAAGGTTATACGCCGCGTTCGGCGAAACCTTTTTCGCAAGCTGAGCTGACAACTGCTGGACTTCCACCAACGAGATTTTCTTGCCTGTAGCCGTCGGAGCAGTGTTCGAATTATTCTGCGCAACCGTCGTGTTGGCGGGCGGTGTGACCTTGCGGGTCTCGAAAGCGAGGTCGACGGGCGCCGGTTCAAAAATGCGCTCACCGTATTTATCTACGAGGATAATACCGAGCCGGTGATCAAATCCGTCCGCGAGTTCAGGGTGATCTTTGGGGTCGATGGTCGCCTCGAACGGCTCGGTGTTTGTGCTGGCAAACTCTGTTCCGTCGATAGTAAATATCGCTTTCGCAACGCAACCGGCATTGTCAGATTCGACCTCAATGTCGGTCTCTTGAGTGATCGTGTCGCCGGCTTCAGGGCTGACGATCTTTGCGGTTGCGGAGCAGGAGCTTCCGCTGGCCATATACATCGCACCACCGCCGATCGCCATCGCCAAAACAAGTGCGCCGCCGGCTCCTGCAAGCATCACGCGATTCTTTTTCTTTTGTTCAGGGGTCGCTTCCGGTTCGGGAGCGGTCTCGGGTTCGTCGTCGGCTTCGTCGGATCCTTCGGGTTGATCTTCTTCCTTTATGGTAAAAACGACGACGCTCGAATTTCCGAGGATCGCATAATCACCGTTCTGTAATTGATGTTCGCCCGAGAGCGGAACGCCGTTGACCTTGGTCCCGTTGGAACTTCCGAGGTCGACGATGTAAAAATCGTCTCCGCGTTGTTCGATGTAAGCGTGGTTTCGGGAGATCTTGTCGTCACCGGGAAATGCGATCGTATTGTCCGGCGTCCGGCCAATAGTGACTCGGCCATCAACCGGATACTCCTTTTCGCCTGCCGAAACAATTCCTTCCTGCATCGTCCTAATACAATCAGCCGCGGAATTCCCGCACTCCCGTCAGCATATGACGTTTACCGGGCGGCCATTTTGCCGTCAAAACGTGCTTCCGCCGCTCTGAGGCGCGAGGAAGAGATAATAGATCACTCCAAGGAACACTGTTAAGAACGCGACCATCGCGAGCAGTCCAAGCAGGATCATCGCGATCCGGGCGCCGGCGCTTCGCTCTTTTGCTACGGGTGCAGTGACCACTGGGGCAGCCGGCTCCGCGAGTTGTTCGGTAAGATCCGGCTGCGGCTCGACGTCAGGTTCGGATGCGGTTGCCGGGGCTGTGGCCGGAGTTGCGGCAGCAGCCGAAACTTCGGATGGCGGCGGAGCCTCGAACGCGACCTTGTCGAGATAGCCTTGCGGCAGATAACCGCTGGATTGCTGAAACTTAGGTTCCGGCATCTGCCATCCCTTGCCGGGTGATGGGACAGCCGAATTTGCGGGATTCGGAGGCGTCGTGTCAGCTTCCGAGATCGGAAGCTCGTTGCTTCTCTCGTCTTCGTTCATGGCATTTCACTCCACTTCTTGGGGATATGGACCTACTTCTGCAGTTCGAGTACGTCTGAACGCGTTATTATACCCGTAATCCGTTTAAAGTCTTCAATCAAAATGGCAGGTGATTTCTGCAGCTTTTTCTTGATCTCGTTCAAGTTCGAATCGACCTCGAGAACCGGGAAGCTTTCGTCCATCACATCCGCGACCGGCGACTCCATCAGGCTGCGATCCTGAAGCAGTTTTGTCAGCACACGACTTTCGCGCAAACTGCCAACTGATGTTCCATCTTCAATAACGGGAAGCTGAGTAATTCCGCTTTCGCCCATCTTTTCAAGCGCGACAGCAACCGTGTCAGTCGGGGCGACCGAAATAAGATCAGAAGGCGCTCCGCCGTTCTTAGTTTCGACGATAAGGCTGGCGGTAATTCGCTGGGGTTCGAGAAGGAGCTTTTCCTTCATCCACTCATCGGAGTGGAACTTCGTCAGATAATGCTCGCCAGTGTCGCAGACGATGAAGACGACGAGGCTATTTTCGTCGAGATCTTTCGCCACCTTCAACGCACCCGCGAAGATGGTTCCAGTCGATCCGCCACAGAAGATACCTTCTTTCCGCGAAAGCTGACGAGCCATCTCGAACGATTCGCGGTCGGTGATGTTGATGATCTCGTCGACGACGCTTAGATCGGCGTTGACGGTTGGCAGTGCCTGACCGATCCCTTCGACGAGATACGGCGTCGGCTCGGGCACGTGGCCGGAATCTTTGTAGGTCTTGAAGATCGAGCCGTATGGGTCGGCTCCGACAATGCGGATGTTCGGATTCTTTTCTTTTAAATATCGGCTCGTACCACTGATCGTCCCGCCGGTCCCGATGCTCGAAACGAAAT
>DAIOWA010000439.1:0-3490 GCA_036758705.1 Pyrinomonadaceae bacterium
CGCACAACTCGGCCGATAGTCGGTTATCGACGACGGAACGATCGACAGGCAGAAGCACGACCGTTAGGGAGTGTGTCCGATGCGAGTATTCGGGCGGCCAAGGAAGACCGCACAACTCGGCCGATAGTCGGTTATCGACGACGGAACGATCGACAGGCAGAAACACGACCGTTAGGGAGTGTGTCCGATGCGAGTATTCGGGCGGCCAAGGAAGATCGCACAACTCGGCCGATAGTCGGTACCGCCTGCGGCAGCGAGTGGTTGAACTTTCTATTTGCTATTTGAGATCAAAATCGGTCACTTATCCCAGTTTTTAGCCGGCCAACGTGTGCACAGGGTCAATCTTAAAGTTGGTCGCGACGTGCAAAGATCTGCGGCGGGGCCACATTTCTCTTTTTACCGGGGCCACAAGGCAGGGCTATTCCGATCGGCGATACTTGTGGGTGATCGGGCGGCGGCGGCCGATGCCGATAGCGTTTTTTGAGATGATGATAGTCGGGGGGAGCTGCTGGCGTTTGAATTCGTTTGCGGGGTGCTCGACCTTGTTGAGTATCCAGTAGACGCGTTCAGGATCGTGGCCGGCGGCGATGATCTCGGCGGGCGATGCCTTCTGCTCGAAGTACATCTGCAGTACCGGGTCCATCAAATCGTACGGCGGCAGCGAGTCCTGGTCGAACTGGTTCGGAGCAAGCTCAGCGGACGGCATTTTGTCGATGATGCGGGTTGGGATGATATCGCCCGGCGTGCGGTGGCGTTGGTTGATATGCCTTGACACCTGCCAGACCTCAGTCTTAAGTACGTCGCCGAGGACGGCGAGTCCACCATTTGTGTCGCCGTAGAGCGTGCAATAGCCGACGGCCAGCTCGCTCTTGTTGCCGGTCGAGAGCAGCAGGCGGCCCTCGGAATTGGAGATGGCCATTAGGATAAGGCCGCGGATGCGCGACTGGATATTCTCGGCCGCAACCGCTTCGCCCCCGCGTGTCGGGGTCTTGAGGTTGAGCTGATCGACAAGCGCTTCGAAGGCATCCGAGATCGGTTCGATGCGGCTGTCACAGCCGAGATTGTGGACGAGTTCTTCGGAATCTCTGATCGAGGCTTCGGACGAATACGGCGAAGGCATCATTACGCAGAGTACATTCTCCGCGCCGATCGCCTCGCACGCCAGGGTAGCGACGAGGGCCGAATCGATGCCGCCTGAGAGTCCGATCACCGCTCGTTTGAAACCATTCTTGGCTGCGTAATCACGGATGCCGAGCACGAGCGCATCGTGGATAGCCGCGATCTCGCCGCCTGTGATCCCGCGTGCATCGGGCTTGCGGCAATCGAGCTCGACGGTCCCGACAAACTCGTTGAACGCGGCGGCTTGCAGAATGATATCGCCCTCTTCATCAGCGATCAGGCTCGCGCCGTCGAAGACGATGCCGTCGTTTCCGCCTACGAGATTGACGAATACGATCGGCACGTTGTTTGCCTTCGCACGGTGCGCGACCATGTCGCAGCGGAGTTTGATCTTTCCCTTGTTGTAGGGCGATGCGTTGATGGATACGACAAGCTCGGCGCCCATCTCGATCACCTCGTCAGCCGGATCTTTGTCATACAGGCGATCTTTCCAGAACGTCTTGTCGTTCCAGAAATCTTCGCACACGACCACGCCGACCTTCTTCCCGGCGATCTCATAGAGATGGCGATGGGCGCCGTCGTAGGGCTCGAACCAACGCGGATCATCGAATACGTCGTACTCGGGCAGGAGCGTCTTGTCGGCGAATCCGAGCAGCTCGCCGTCGCTTATCACCGCCGCCGCGTTGTAGATCCGCCGGCCATCATTGTCGAAGTTGCGCCGGATAACACCGACGACTGCCGCGATCCCTTTGGTCGCCGGCAGGATCCGTTCAAGCGGGTCAAGCGCGTGGTCGATGATGTCAGCGTCCTGAAACCAGTCCTGCGAGGTGTAGCCGTGGGTCGTGATCTCGGGGAAGACGATCAGGTCAGACGCATCCGCCTTCGCCTGCCCGATCGCAGCAATGATCTTCGCAACATTCCCCTCAATATCGCCGTTCGTGGTGTTGATCTGGCCGATGGTGACTTTCATTGCCTTTAATTATATTGAATGCTCTTTGGCAACTAACTATTGCAGCATTTTTTCGACAACTGACCTCAAGTTTTCGGTTTCCGCTTTACCAACTCCGCGAGTGACGAGTACGATGACGCCGTTTGCAAAAACAAAATTCTGGGGAATGCCCTGGAAACGAGAGACTCGAAACGCTTGTTTGGTAAGAGTTTCCGGAGCAATCCCGACACGGAATCGCAACCCGAGTTCTCCGGCGAACTCCTTCATCACCTGCAATGAATCCTCCTCGTCAACGGTTAGCGTAACAATGTCGAGACCTGCGCTTTTATAGGAATCGTAAAGCTGTTGGAGTTTGGGCAACTCGACCCGCGATGGTCCGGTCCACGTTGCGGTGAGATTTATAATGGTTATCTTTTTGCCGGGATCGACGAGCTTAGACGGTCCAGCCAATCCGACCTCTTGAACTTTGACCGATGCGAGATACTTCGCAAACTCGCGCTCCTCGGCTTGCGGGTCTCTTCCCCAACGATAGATACCGCTTCTCCATGTTTTGACCTTTTTCAGGTCAGCGGCAATTGATTCTTCCCATGCGGATGGAAAGGTGCTCACGAAGTGGTTGACCTCAATGTCAGGTGCCATTATGCCGAGTTCGTTCCGGATCAATTCCAAAAGTACTCGCCGATCGGCCTCGGTGCCGACAATTCCGCGGACCGAATAAGTTCCGTCTTTTACAGCGATAGTCAGAATAGGGCCGCCGCTCTGCGGTTGAGCCGCTAGATATATTGGAAAGAGCAAAAAAGCGAGAGCAATAGATATCCGAATTGACATAGGTGTTTGGTTTCGATTATCGAACCAACTCTACAGGGCACACCTTGATCTTCTTCCATTGTCGGTCCGCGGTTATCGCGGTTGCGTTCAGAAGCATCGCCAGAGCCAGACAGCACCGATCGCCGAGCGATAAGCCAAGATGTTTGGTAGGAAGGCGAAGTTCTGCTGCCTTTCGAGCCTGTTCGATGTCAAAATCTATAACATCCAGATCCAGTTTGCCGATCTCGCTTGTAACGCCCGCAATCGGCAATCCCATTTCCACTAACTTGGAAAGAACCTCAGCAATATTTACGCTGCTTGCTTTGGCTCCTTGTAAAAGCGGCTTCGCAATTTCGCCGCCCTTCTCCTGTAGGATAACGGCAAGAATGGCCGATGAATCGATCACTCGTTCACTCATTCTCGGCTTCCTTCCGGCGTTCGGCTATAAACTCA
This sequence comes from Pyrinomonadaceae bacterium, assembly GCA_036758705.1. GTDB lineage: Bacteria > Acidobacteriota > Blastocatellia > Pyrinomonadales > Pyrinomonadaceae > OLB17. The sequence continues at coordinate 3,329 of DAIOWA010000439.1, forward strand.
TCCACAATGGACACACCGGGCCGCTTGATCCGATCCGCCATTTGCTGCAACCTTCGCAAGGCTGCATCGTGCGTAGATATTTTTATGTTTCCGTCCTCGACGCTGAAGGTTACGTCACCACCAACCTTGATGCCAAAAAGTTTTCGCATTTCCGCCGGGATC
>DAIOWA010000440.1:0-3477 GCA_036758705.1 Pyrinomonadaceae bacterium
TGACGGTTTTGAGTATGTGCGTCGTTTTTATTTACGCAAGCTCAAACGAGACGGAAGTCCTCAGTTCAGCGAACTATTCGCAACCGATCATTGAAAATGTAGTTTCAGATACTGTTATTACACCGGAAGTTCAGCAGACACCGCAGCAGCAGGACAAAGGCCCAAAGGCTAAAGGTAAGGTTGTTGCAAAGACCGGTTCAGTCCGGCCGATTGCTGGCGGAACGTTCACTGCTACGGCCTACTGCCTTCGCGGCAGGACCGCAATGGGGCATTCAGTCCGCAAAGGGTTGATCGCCGCCGACCCGAGAGTTCTTAAGCTCGGCAGCAAGGTTAACATTGGCGCCGGTGCACACAGCGGAGAATATCTTGTTTCCGATACCGGAGGCGGGATCAAAGGCCGCAGAATTGATATTTGGATGGCAAGCTGTGCCGAAGCTCGTAAATTCGGACGCCGAAGCATCCTGGTAACACCACTTTAATTACAACTAAATATTACGCACAAAATTAAAAAAGCCTCGGGACAATCCCCGAGGCCTTTTGCTTCTTAACTGGGAGCGATCCTACACGTCCAGATTCTTTACATCCAGAGCGTTGTTTTCGATGAACTTGCGCCGTGGTTCGACCTGATCACCCATCAGGATCGTGAACAGCTCCTCGGTCTCGACGGTGTCCGCGATGCTAACCTGAAGCAGCGTACGCTTTTCCGGGTCCATCGTGGTTTCCCAAAGCTGTTCGGGATTCATCTCGCCCAGACCTTTGTATCGCTGCATAGAGAGGTCTTTCTTAGCCATCGCCGTGACGCGTTCGAGCAGGGCCGAGCGGTTCTCGATCGATTCGCTCGTGCCGTTCTCGCCGAGCACGAACGGCCCTGAAAAACCTTCCTCAAGATCGCTCATCAACTCGACCGACTTCTGAAACTCGACGTAGCTGGCAAGGTTCCAGTCGAAGACGACCTTCTGTGCGTTGGTCAGCGTGATCTCGATCTCCGACAGTCCGTGTTCTAGGTCCGGGATCAACTCGGTCTTGTATCCCGCCGCCGCGATCCTGCCCTCGACCTCGGCCATCAACTCTTCCTGAGCGAACACCCGCTTGATCTTGACCTTATGCTTATCAAGCACGCCATCCTTGCCCGCAAACGCGTCAAGGATCACCTGCATCAGTCGCTTGTCGTTACCGACGCGGCGAGCAAAGCGTGCTGAGTAATTCTCCAACTCAGTTGTCTGTTCGAGCGCCTTCGATAGTTCGCGGCCCTCCACGGTACGGCCGTTGACCTGCACCTGAACATCATCGGTTCCCTGCCGCATCAGATAGCGGAACATCGCCTTTTCGTCCTTGATGTACTCTTCCTTGCGGCCCTTCTTCACCTTATAGAGCGGCGGCTGGGCAATGTAGATGTAGCCATCTTCGATCAGCTGCGGCATCTGGCGATAGAAGAATGTCAGCAGCAGCGTACGAATGTGCGACCCGTCAACGTCGGCGTCCGTCATCAAACAGATCTTATGATAACGAAGCTTGGTTACGTCGAAATCATCCTTGCCGATGCCGGTGCCGAGCGCGGTGATCAGCGCCTTAATTTCGCCGTGGCCGAGCATCTTATCGAAACGCGCCTTTTCGACGTTAAGGATCTTACCCTTGAGCGGCAGCACGGCCTGATTCTTACGGTCGCGGCCCTGCTTTGCCGAACCGCCTGCGGAGTCTCCCTCCACGATGTAAAGCTCCGAATTCGCCGGATCTTTCTCTTGACAGTCCGCCAGTTTGCCCGGCAAACCCGAACCCGCCATCGCACTCTTACGGACGATCTCGCGAGCCTTTCTAGCCGCGTCACGAGCGCGAGCAGCATCTACGGCCTTGCCGACGATCTTCTTCGCAACAGCGGGATGCTGTTCGAAAAACTCGCCGAGTTTTTCGTTAAGGAACGACTCGACCGGGCCCTTCACCGGTGAGTTGAGTTTACCCTTCGTCTGGCCCTCGAACTGCGGCTGCGGGATCTTTACACTCACAACGGCCACGAGCCCTTCGCGAACGTCGTCACCGGTCAGCGCGACCTTCGCGTTCTTAACCATGCCCGACGATTCGGCGTAGGCATTGATCGTCCGAGTGATCGCTCCGCGGAAACCTGAAAGGTGCGTTCCGCCATCGACGGTATTTATGTTATTCGCGAATGAGAAGATCTTCTCGTCGTAGCTGTCGTTGTACTGCATCGACACTTCAATCGAGAGCTCATCCGAAACCATCTCGAAGTAGACCGGTTCATCGTGAAGCGGGCTCTTGTTTCGGTTGAGATGCTTTACAAACTCCGCGATGCCGCCCTTGTAGTAAAACTCGTGCGACTTCTCCTCTTCCTCTCGTTCATCCCTAATAAAAATGCGAATGCCTTTGTTCAGGAATGCTTTTTCACGAAGCCTCTCTGAAAGTTTTTCAAAGCTGTAGACCGTAGTGTCGAAGATGTCCGGATCGGGCTTGAAGGTGATCTTTGTTCCGCGTTTCGTCGTCGTTCCCGTTTCGGCCAACGGTGCGACGGGAATGCCGACGGCAAACTCCATCTCGTGAGTCTTCTCGTCACGCCAGATCTCGAGTTTGAGCCATTCTGAAAGGAAGTTCACGCAGCTAACGCCGACGCCGTGCAAGCCGCCGGATACTTTGTAGGAGTTCGAGTCGAACTTACCGCCGGCGTGCAGCACTGTCATCACGACCTCCGCCGCCGAGCGGCCTTCCTGCTTGTGCATATCGGTCGGGATGCCGCGGCCATTGTCGACGACCGTGATCGAATTATCGACGTGGATCGTCACCTCGATCGTGTCGCAATAGCCCGCGAGAGCCTCGTCGACCGAGTTATCTACAACCTCGTAAACCAGGTGGTGCAAGCCAATATCGCCCGTCGAGCCAATGTACATCGCTGGGCGTTTCCGCACCGCGTCACGGCCTTCGAGAACTGTGATCGAATCTGCACTGTAATCTGTCTTTGCTTTAGCCAATTTTCTTAAAACCTCAAGAACTGTAAATGGTTGAAATTTCTGATATTTAGGAGACCCCTGTAGGACGGGATATTGCCTGATAGATCAAAAGAAAATCATACCATTTCGCCGCTATTTCAACGAATGCTCAGAGGGGTATTTTTGATCCTAAAGCGGCTTGTGAAATGGCCAGAAAATGGGGACTAGGAGCATGGCAACGACGAAGACGATGATGGTCAGGATCGACCCGATCTTGACGAAGTCTAGGAAGCGGTATCGACCGGGTGTATAAACAAGGACGCAGGCCGGTTCGAGCGGGGTGATGAACGAGAACGATGCGGCGTAAGTTACGGCAACAATAAAGGTTCGGGGATTTAAGCCGAGGCCGATCGCGGCTTTCACGGCGACTGGCAAAACGACCAAGGCTGCGGCCTGATTAGACATCGGCTGGGTTAGCAGGACGGTCAACGCAAAGAAGCCGGCCAGGATCGCCATATCGCCATAGCCACTGAAATAATGCAGG
>DAIOWA010000441.1:0-3473 GCA_036758705.1 Pyrinomonadaceae bacterium
TTCTTGGCCAACCGTGGTACGCGATAAATCGCGCACTCTGAACCTTGTTGACAAGCGATCCAAGGAACGCCGGTGAAAATCCGGGACTGCCCACGCAACCGTTATAGTCGGGAACTTTGCTCATTTGTCTTGGCAAGAGCCATCCTGCGTGTGGGCAGGAGAGGAAGATATGAAAAGTCTCTTTGTAATAGCACTGGCCTTGTTTTTGTCTGCGTCGATGGGTGCTCAGACCGCATCTTCTATTCGCGGCTTGATTCGGGACGGCGGAGTGCGGTCGGGTCCGCACGAGGTTGAGTTGATTGGACCAGATGGGACGAAAAGGATAGCAAGGTCCAATCAGTATGGTGACTTTCGTTTTGATGGACTGACCGCGGGGACCTATAAGATCAGCGCCAGGATACGTGAGCAAACCATCGAGAAGGAAGTCCAGCTTAATGGAAGCGAACGAGTTGCGGTCGAGTTGGAATTTGACAGTGCGCTAACACTCGGACAGCCGATCCGCGAGACCGTGATGGTTTCCGCCGATAAACCGCAGCCGATCGACGAAGTTTCGAAAACTGTGAATGTTATCACCGGGCAAGAGATGCGTGATCGGGCGGACATTACTCTGGTGGATAGCTTGCGTTCGGTCCCGGGATTTCGCGTTCAGCAGTTGGGTGGATTTGGTCGGACGGCCTCGATCAAGACGCGTGGATTGCGGAACCAGGATACGTCGATACTGATCGATGGCGTACGCTTTCGAGATGCGGCGGCGATTACAGGCGAGGTGGGGAGTTTTTTGAGCGATATCACCTTGACCAGCGTCTCTCGGGTCGAAGTGCTGCGGGGATCGGGATCGTCGCTGTACGGCACGAACGCGATCGGCGGGACGGTGAACTTCATCACGCCGACGGCTCCGAGCGGTTGGCACGGGCAAGTTTCGGGTGCATTTGGCTGGCTCGGGATGGGCCGTTTTCGCGGCAACACGAGTTACGGAACGGACGGAGGAAAGTTTGGATTCAACGTCGGAGTTTCGCGAACGGCCTATACGAAAGGGATCGATGGAAACGACAACGCGTCGAACACAAATTTCCAGCCGAGGTTCGACTTCAAGCCGACGAACAACACTTCGATCGGTGTCAGATTCTTCTTCTCGGATGCCCGCGTTCGGCTAAATGCAAATCCCGATACGACTTCAAACCCGCCTGCGACGAATGCGGCAATCATCAATGCAAACGAAGGAATAAACTTCGTGGCAGATGCGGACGATCCAGATGCGGTGCAAGAGTCGCGAGCATTCAACGGCGTCGTGAATTTTACGCATCTGTTCACGTCGAAGGTCTGGTTGAGCGGATATTATTCGGGTCTGCAGACGAAGCGCCGAAACAATAACGGAATTCTCGGCCCCGGTTTTCAATCTGCATCGACATCGCACAACGATGGCGAAATACACACGGCGAATGTGAATGCGAACTTCGCCCCGCGGTTTCAGTCGATCAAGGCTGGGTATGAGTTCGAACACGAGAAATACTCGAACGAGAATCTCACGCCAAGCGGGATCGATGACAATTGGACGCGGGCGTTCCAATCAAGCCACACACTCTTCGCACAGGATGTGATCTCGCTCGTCGGTGGACGGCTGCAGCTCGCGGGCGGGGTGAGGGCTCAATGGTTCGATCTGAAACTGCCGGAGTTCAGCCTCAACAATACGTTGTTTGCCAATACCACGACGGTCGAGCCGGAGGCGGCGTACACGTTTGACGGAGCCGTTTCCTACTATTTCGCAAACACCGGTACGAAGCTAAGGGCACATGTCGGCAACGGATACCGAGTTCCTTCGTTGTATGAGCGGTTCGGTTCGTACTTTGACTCGTTCGCAAAAGCCCCGGGGTTCGCCGCGATCGGCGACCCCGGACTGAAACCTGAGAAGACGATCGCGGTCGACGCAGGTATCGAGCAGGATCTGGCATCCAACAAAATTCGTCTCACCGCAACCTACTTCTACACGCACCTTCGCGATGTTATTGGCTACGGAAGCGTTCAGTTGCCAGATCCGAACGGAAGATTCTCAGGATATCTAAATGCCAAAGGCGGAATTGCGCGCGGTGCTGAGTTTAGCGGGACCTTCAAGCCGACGAAGTCGACCGATATATTCTCGTCGTACACATTCACGAACAGCGACCAACTCGATGCTCAAGTTTTCGGTACCGGCGTTATTGAAACGCTCGGGATTCCGAAGCATCAGTTCACGCTTGTCGCGACGCAGCGGATCAAGCGGTTTTGGGTCAACGCCGATGTACTCGTGAATAGCGAATATCTCGCGCCGATATTCAGCAACTGGAATTATCGAACTTATCTTTATCGTTTCGGTGGTAATCGACGCGTCGACGTTACTGCGGGCTACACGTTCCCGATCAACAAGGACAAGTTCAGTCTGCGCGTCTTCGGGACGATCGAGAACCTATTCGATAACGAGTATTTTGAAAATGGCTTTCGGACTGTGCCGAGAAACGGTCGGGTCGGTGTGAGTTTCGGGTTTTAGTCTTGTTCATCTTCGTCGTCTTGTTCTGTGGTTGAAGAATTTCTTGACCACAGAACAAGAGGAACAGGAATGAACAAGATGAACTGAACGTATCAGATTCCATAAAAATGCTGACTTCGAGAGTCGAGAGCGCTAGAATGATCCTTTCGGAATGGTACAGGACTATGAAGCAAAGAGTGTTGTTTTTTCTTTGTGTACTTGTTGGATGTGTTGGTTTTGCCGCGGCTCAAAGCAAGACCGTGACGAACGTTGACCTTGAAAAATTCAAGCAGAAGCGACTTCAGGCGGAGCAGGGATTAAAGGAGCATTACGCGAAGTTGGGCCTTAGCGATGAAGATGTCGCGAAGCGGGATGCGGCCAATGCAAAGGAACGTGAGGAACTTTCCGCTAGATTGAGAGCATCGCGGCTTGAGCAGGAAATGCTTGATGCTGAGGCTCGTCAGCGTGAGATCCAAGCCGCCGGCACGTCAGTCAACGTCATTGTCCCTAGCGGCGGATACGGTTACCCGGGTTACTTCACTTACGGGAGCTCGTATTATCGTCAACGCGGCCACTGGAATAGCCAACCGCGTTTTCCGGTGATCTGGCGAGCGACCCCGATGGGCGTCATCTACGAACCCGGAGGCCGTCCGGCGTCGATCTATTCGCCGACGATCCCACAACGCCGCCAGCCTGCATGGCGTCCGGTGAGGCGGCCCAGATAAGGTCAAACTTTGATTTAGTGAGGACGCGGACTATTATCAGATAGTTCGCGTTTTTTGTGGGTTCTATGTCCTTCAGTGGATAGTGACAAGTGGTTAGTGGATAGTTGGTCTTATGAAAGAAGGTTGGGAAGCGGTGATCGGCATGGAGATCCATGCTCAGTTGGCGACGGCGACGAAGATCTTTTGCGGCTGTGCGGTCGAGACGGGCGGCGAGCCGAATTCGAATACGTGTCCAGTGTGTCTCGGGT
>DAIOWA010000442.1:0-3473 GCA_036758705.1 Pyrinomonadaceae bacterium
GAGCCGATCGCAGCCATTGTCGGTCTTGAACTTGGCAATATCTTCGATGAGCTGTTCGGCCAGCTCCATCTTGTTCTTGCCGGACTTTACGTTCTCGCCGTGAAGACGTTTGACGTAATTCTGCTCGAACACAGCGGCCATCGGTTTGAGCGATGCGAGCTGTTCGGACACCTGATTGAGCAGGTCCTTATCCAGCACGCCGGCGTTCATCGCCGCGTCGTACGCGTTGTCATTAAAGATATCCCACGCGCCGAAAACGATGTCGTCGAGATTCGCCAGCGGCACAAAATCTTTGATCTTCGGCACGTTGTTGTCCGTGCGTTTGCCAAGCCGGATCGTACCCATCTGGGTTAAGCTGCCGATCGGTTCCGAGATGCCGCGTTTGATAGCCTCGACACCGGCGACAAGCGTCGTGCTTACGGCCCCGAGGCCGACCAATAGAACTCCGAGTTTTCCTTCTGCGGGAGCAATGTCCACGCCTTTGTTAGCCATATCGTTAAAAGGTGAAAAGATTAATGATAACTTTACCGAATTGTTAAGGCAATTGACGTTGAAGACGGAACGCTATTAACATCAGACTTATGAGCGTTACTGAGATCGAAAAGGCGATCGAGAAACTTCCGGCAGGCGAGGTCGGAGAGCTGATGGCATGGTTTGAGAACTATTATCATCAGATCTGGGACAAGCAGATCGAAGCGGATCTCGAGGCCGGTGCCTTGGACGGGCTACTTGCCGAAGTTGACAAAGAGATCGAAGCCGGTCTTGTAAAGCCGCTATGAAGCATCTTACGCTCCCGCGTTTCTGGCGGCTGTACTGACAGTTGCCCGTCGAGGTCCAGAAACTTGCCGACCGGAATTACCAACTTCTCAAAAAAGATCCAAAACATCCTTCGCTGCATTTCAAAAAGATAGGTGGCGATTCCGGTCTGTGGTCTGTCCGGGTTGGGATCCACTATCGAGCCTTGGGCCGTGAATCCTCGAATGGCGTCGTCTGGTTTTGGATCGGGACTCACGCGGATTACGACAAGCTCACTCATCAATAACTCCTTTCTTCCAACATCTTCGTAAAAGCAACCACGCCCGGGAATAAACTCATTACATTTGCCGCATCGGCGTTGGCGGTTTGAGGCGGGATGTGGACGGCGATGTTGTGTTTGGCGGCGATGGTTTCGCGGACGAGTTTGCGGCCGTTTTCGTTGAGAAGAAACCAGTATGGGATGAAGGCGATGTCGATCTTTTCGGCGGCGAGGTTGAACGATGCGAAGTTCTCCATGGCAGTGTCAGCGTCCCCGAAATGGATGAGTTTCTTACCGCCGATCTCGATGATGTGGCCAAGGTTCTTGATCCACCAAAACCGGTCGCTGCCGTGTTTCATTCCCAGCAGCGTCACTTTTATACCGTCTTTCTCGTAGACAGCACGCTTTTTCCACTCCGGCGTGAGTTCGACGGTTTGACTGCCGATCGAGGCAAAGTCCGGATACAACCGAGCGATCTCCGACATCTTTTGCGCGTCGGAGACGAGGACGGCTTTCGGATTATTCTTCAAATGCAGGCCCACCGATTCCGCAGAGAAATGATCGCCGTGGACGTGTGAGACGAGCACGACTCGGACCTGATCGAACGGCGGCTTTGCAGTTTCCATTGATGACAATACGTCGGGCGGCGGGTTGAGGTAATCATCGCCGTACTTCCTGTGCAGGCCGTCGATGAGCACCGCCTTCGAGCCGTCCGAGATCAGCACGCCTTCGTTGCCGACGTAGGTCAGCTTGATGGTGCCGGGAGTCTGCGTCGCGGGCGGCTGTTGTGCGCAGGCGGTTAGCGAAGTAATGAGTATCAATGCGGTGATGACTGCTGCTTGTATCATTTTTTAGGATGCCTCGGCGGACTTTTACGCTTTTGGTGCGCTTTTGTTTTAGGTGATGAGCATGCCGACGGCTCGGTTGGGTTTGGTGGCGTGCATTTGGACGGCGATGGAGATGGCGTCGATCTGGTCGTCGTAGGTGCCGTTGGGGAAGGCTGTTAGTTCGTCGAGGAGGTCGGAGATCCAGTCGGTGTGCGTTGGTTGATGGGAGTTTTTAACAGCATGTACAGGATGAAGAGGATGGTTTTTGATCGGAGGCGAGATCTCGGTGCTGGAGCATTCGAGACCATCCTTTCTATCCTGTTCATCCTGTATGAGTAGCCTGGTAAGGTCCTGATATCGCCCTTGCTGACGCGCGGGCTTGTGCATTTCATTCCGCACTCCGCAGTCCGCACTCCGCACTAGAATCACTTTTCCTTCTTCGGCGAGGGGAGACCAGGTGTTGGCGCGGGTTAGTTTGTCGGTGGAGACTTTTACGCCGCGGAATGAGCGGCCGCGGAGTGCGGGGTCGCGTCTCAGTTCCTGCATAAGGGCCTGGCCGTGGAGGGCGAGTTCGATGCCGTGTTCGGTGTCGCGTTCGTGGGTGATGCGGTCGATGATGTATCGGCGTTGCTCAGGAAACTCGATGCGTCTGCGAAAGCCGCCGGAGATGTATAGATTGCCTTTCTTATCGAAGGCGACGCGAAAGCTCGCGGTGAAATCGCCGTCGGTGCGGGTGGAGACGGCGAGGTCGTATCCGCGGGTCCATCTGAGTCCGGGCGGTGCGAAGTCGATGATCTGCTTGAACCACTCGCGTTTGAATATCTCTCCGCCCGCGGGTGTGGGACGCTGTTGGTAGAGCGCGGAGAATGAGTATGTGCCGAGCCGTGTCTTAAGCTTGTCGAGATCTGCTTCATTGAATCGTTCGGGGCAGAGGGCGATGTTGGGCGCTTGTCTCCACTCGAAGGGCGATCTAACAGGATGTACAGGATGAAGAGGATGTTCTTCTTGAAGATCAAGGGGTTTTGTTTCCAGGTTAGTGGTCAGTGGTTGAGGGGCACACTCGCTGCTGCTCGTGTTTCCGCCTTCAGTCTCGAAGGGCTGAGAACAACCACCCGCTACCGCAGGTGGTACTGACGTCGATTGCGGTGCCTCGGTATCCGCGAACTGGCCGCCCGCTGACGCAGGCGGTTCTGACAGGGCGGGGAGGTTGATGATGGTCCATTCGTCGAGATTTTCCTGGAGCAATCTTCCGGCGAGGTCGTCTTCGTGCCAGCGGGTTTGGATGAGGACGATCGAGCCTTCGGGTTCGAGGCGTGTGTAGAGGTCGTCTTTGTACCAGTCCCAGACGCGGTTGCGGAATGTTTCGCTCTCGGCCTGAGCGCGGTTCTTGACGGGGTCGTCGATGACGATGAGGTTTGCTCCGAAGCCTGTCACACCTGATCCCGATCCGACCGCTCGAAAGCTGCCGCCCGATGCAGTTTCCCATTCTGAGACGGCGTTCTTTGGGCGCGGGCGGGAGAAGGGAAAGGGAGACTGCGGAGTGCGGAATGCGGATTGCGGAATATCAGGTGGTTCAGAGGACCGGTCTTCGCTACCTGTCTCAGTCTGGAAGGCGGACTTGCCCCCGCTGG
>DAIOWA010000443.1:0-3468 GCA_036758705.1 Pyrinomonadaceae bacterium
CCGAGCCTTCCGCCTGCTCGGGCGACATATATGAAGGTGTCCCGATGATCTGGCCGGGGGCTGTGATATCGGTCGCAATCGACGGACTGCCGGCAAGGCTTCGTTCGAACTGGGCCAGGCCAAAATCAAGGATCTTCGGCGTACCATCGGCGGAGATCATTATGTTGCCGGGCTTAACGTCTCGATGTATGATCCCGCGCTTGTGTGCCGCATGCAGGGCGTGAGCGATCGGTTCCAGCCATTCAACGAAGGTCTTCATCGCGAGGCCGCCGTCGGGTGTGAGGCGGTCGAGCGTCTTGCCCTCGACGTACTCCATCGTGATGAACCGAAGCCCGTCGATATCTTCCACCGAATACACGGTCGCGACGTTTGGATGATTGATGTTCGCGGCAGCTTGGGCTTCGTTGCGGAACCGTCGAAGGAATGATGGATCGGAGGCGAACGAAGGCGGCAGCGTCTTTAAAGCGACCTTTCGGCCGAGGGTCGTGTCGGTTGCGAGATAAACTTCACCCATCCCGCCCGATCCGATAGCCTTCTCGATATTGTAGTGTCCGACTGAATTACCCGGCGCGAGGGCTTTGATATGATCGGCGAACTCGGGGACGAAGTTGCCGACGATCGGCTTTGAGATGAACTGTCCTGCGTCCTTTCCAGCGTCGAGCAATGACCGGACTTCTGCGAGCAGCGTCGGATCGTCTCCACAAACATCGCGTAGGTATATCTCACGGTCCGCGGTATCCATTTCCGACGCGGAACTGAATATCTCGCCGACCTTTTCCCAACGCTCCGGTGTCATTACTTATGTTCGGCTGAGTTCGCGGTAGAGCCAGGCTCGGGCAAGGTTCCAGTCTCGGCGCACGGTTCGGGTCGAAATATCGAGTGATTCGGCGATCTGTTCTTCGGTCAGTCCGCCGAAGTATCGCAGCTCAACGATGCGGCTTTGCCGATCATTCATCGCCGCGAGCCTCTCGAGAGCTTCATCGAGAGCGACGACCTCGGCAGCTTTCTCCTCGGCCACGTCTACATTTTCATTCAGCGTGACGTGAACGCCGTCGCCGCCTCTTTTCAGGCTGGATTTCTTGCGCGCGAAATCAACAAGGATACGACGCATCAACTGGGCGGAAATTGCGAAGAAATGATTGCGGTCCTGCCAATTTACCCGATTTGAATCGACGAGCCGCAGAAACGCTTCGTTCACAAGCGCCGTAGTTTGCAGCGTATGGTCGGGTTTTTGCCGCCGCATATAGTTCCGGGCGATGCGTTTGAGCTCGGCCTGGACGTGCGGGATCAATTCGTCCAGGGCGGATCTTTCACCCTTTCTCCAGGCGAGTAGCAATTCAGTTATCGGGGGCTGTTCCATTGCTTCTGACGGTTGCGAATATCCGAATATAAGGCTGTAAAGTACCGGCGATTTTAGCATAGGTTTCGTCCGTATCGAACCGATACAAGCACCGATGTCCTGTTTCTTTTACCTAAGTCGTCTAAAGGAATCGAGCGAGTGAGGACATCGGTTCCGCATCTCGTATGGAATTCATTTTTTCGATGCATTTATAGATATCCGGAGACCCAAGCAATGTTCAGTGAAGCAGTAACAAAAGAACGGATCGAGATCGACGGCGCCGACGTTCAGCCGGTTATCTCGAGCTACGACATTCGTGCGGAGGCAGCGACTTCCGTGATCACATTGGCGTTCTCTACCGATCCGGTCGCGCGTTGGACCTATCCGGATCCGGATCAGTATCTTCAATTCTTTCCGCAGTTCATACGCGCCTTTGCGGGAAAGTCGTTCGAAAAGGGAACCGCCTATCTCGCACCGGATTTTGCCGGTGCCGCCTTGTGGCTGAAACCGGGCGTCGAGCCGAACGAAGATGTGTTACTCGGGCTGATCTGGGAATCGACATCGAGCGACGTTCAGAAGGATCTGTTCCCGATGTTCGAGCAGATGGCCGCGTTTCATCCGAGCACGCCGCACTGGTATCTGCCGATGATCGGGGTCGAGCCAAGCCGACAGGGAAGCGGCGTTGGGTCGGCATTGCTGCAGCATTCGCTAGCGAATTGCGATGCCGACGGACTGCCGGCGTATCTGGAATCTTCCAATCCGAAAAACATACCGCTTTACGAACGATTCGGCTTTGAACAGATCGGGGTAATACGGTCGGGCGATGCCCCGCCGATGTTCCCGATGCTTCGCAAGCCGCAGCGAACATGGGATGAGGACATACTAAAAACACAATCATAGAACGGAGAGTCATTATGTTAGGAGCAACTGTCATTGAGAACGGATCGTCATCGATCCCCGGCCATCAGTACGACTATCAGGACACGATCGTCGCTTCACAGAAGGTGAATTGGCGGATCGAGGACATCATCGGCGGCGAGAAGAAGCTGGATTTTTCCAAGCGATTTATGCCGGAATCACTGGCTCGCGTCGAGGAGCTAGCGTTCCTTAACGACGATGAAAAGCGAGTGCTGAACCAGATCCGCGGTCACGCATATCTTTCGATCTTCGGCCTGGTCGAAGAATTTATCCTGCCGTTCGTCATCGATCACGTGCGGCCATCGCTGGATGAGGACGACTATCGGGTCCGGGCATTCCTGCAGTTTGCGGGTGAAGAGGCGAAGCACATTCAGCTCTTCAAGACGTTTAAGGAAGAGTTCAGCAACGATTTCGCGACCGACTGCAAGGTGATCGGGCCGGCGGCGGATGTCGCGAAGGAAGTGCTGTCGCACGATCCGCTTGGGGTTGCCCTGGCAATTCTCCTGATCGAATGGATGAGCCAGCGTCATTACATCGAGAGCATCAAGGACGACAACGCGATCGATGCTCAGTTCAAGAGCCTGCTGAAGAATCACTGGCTCGAGGAATCTCAGCACGCAAAGCTCGATACTCGTATGGTCGAGGACCTTGCGGCGACGATGACGGCTGATCAGATCGCGTATGCGGTCGACGAATTCCTGGCCATCGGATCGTTCCTCGATGACGGCTGCAAGCAGCAGGTGCTGTTCGACCTTGAGGCATTCGAAACCGAGACCGGCCGCGTGCTGAACGATGCCGAGCGGGAGGAGTTCATCACGAAGCAGCATCAGGCGAATCGCTGGACGTATCTCGGCACAGGCCTGACACATCCGAAGTTCCTCGAGACCCTCGGCAAGATTGCACCCGATCAGCGGACACGCATCGAAGAGGTCGCTCCGGTTTTCTGCTAGGCGGCTGAATCCGGATCTCGACTCGCGGCGAAACCTTGGATGACAGCACCGGAATCCTCCAGTTTCCTAAATGCTGTCATCCGGGTTTCGTCTCAACGAGCAAGGGAAGTTATCAATTCTTTAATGGCGTCGCGGAGTATCGCGGCGTCTTTTTTCTTCCGGAAACTTTTAAAATTAAGGTTTTTAAAACTATGTTCTGCGAGAGACCGAGCAAGCCGCATTCGGCGATAACAAGAGCAGCGTGAAGAGGGCGAAGAAAAA
>DAIOWA010000444.1:0-3443 GCA_036758705.1 Pyrinomonadaceae bacterium
TTTTGTCAGAGATAACCTCGCCCGCCGATTTGCGTCAGCTAAGGGTTGAGGATTTGCAAGAGGTGGCGGACGAGGTCCGGCAGTTCATTATTGATACGTGTTCGCGGGTCGGCGGGCATACCGGAGCGTCGCTTGGGGCGGTCGAGCTGGCGGTGGCGATGCATTATGTATTCGACACGCCGAGCGACCGGCTTGTTTGGGACGTGGGCCATCAGGCCTACGCGCACAAGATCCTTACGGGTCGCCGCGATCAGCTTCACACGATCAAGCAATACGAAGGATTGTCGGGGTTCCTCCGTCGAGAGGAATCGGAGTATGACACCTTCGGTGCGGGCCACGCTTCAACCTCGATCTCCGCGGCGCTCGGGATGGCGGTCGCTCGGGATAAGAAGGACGAAGATTTTCACGTCTGCGCGCTGATCGGCGATTCAAGCTTAGCGGGCGGGATGGCGATGGAGGCAATCAACCAGGCCGGACATTTGAAGTCGCGGCTGATCGTGATCTTGAACGACAACGGAATGTCGATCGCTCCGGCGGTCGGATCATTGAGCGGCTATCTCAACCGCATCAAAGAGGCCCAGAGCTATCAGCATCTGAAGGAAGAGATCGGCGACGCGCTTGAGAGCGTGCCGGGCATCGGCGGGACGCTGCGGCGTGCGGCCAAGTCGTTCAAGGATGCGATCGCGGCGGCGGTTCTGCCGGGAGCTTTGGTGAACGAGCTTGGGTTCAAGTACATCGGCTATGTAGACGGCCACAACGTGCCGAATCTTGTGCGGGCTCTCGAAGCCGCGAAGAAGGTAGACGACGGCCCGGTGATCGTCCATGCTTTGACTAACAAGGGCCACGGCTTTCCGAACCCGGAAAAGAATTACTACGCATATCACGCGACCGGGCCGTTCGACCCGAAGACGGGATTGCCATACAAATCAGGCAAGACCGCGCCGCCGACGTACACCGAGGTTTTCGGTAGTACGATGTGCGAGCTAATGGAACGCGACGAGAAGATCATCACCATCACCGCCGCGATGCCGGACGGAACCGGCGTTGATAAGGTTCTCGAAAAATTCCCCGAGCGTTCGTTCGACGTTGGTATCGCCGAGCAGCACGCGGTGACGTTCTGTGCGGGCATGGCGTGCGAAGGTTTGAAGCCTGTTGCGGCGATCTATTCGACGTTTTTGCAGCGCGGGTTTGATCAGGTGATCCACGACGTTTGCTTGCAGGACCTGAACGTGACCTTTGCGATGGACCGTGCAGGTATCGTCGGCGCGGACGGCCCGACGCATCATGGCCTGCTCGACATCGCATACTTTCGCGGTTATCCGAATATCGTGCTGATGGCGCCGAAGGACGAAGCCGAGATGCGCGATATGATGCTGACGTCGATCGAATTCAATGGTCCCGCCGCGATACGATATCCACGAGGCAGCGGCGTGGGCGCCGACATTACGCGTGAACCGCAGAAGCTTGAGATCGGCAAGGGCGAGACGCTGCGAGAGGGTTCGGATGTGGCGATCGTCGCGTATGGGTCGATGGTGAGTCCTTCGCTCGATGCGGCAAAGATGCTCGAGAAAGAAGGCATCGATGCGACTGTCGTGAACGCTCGATTTGTAAAGCCGCTCGATGAAGAATTGATCCTGTCGCTGCTGGAAGATCACCGGCTGATCGTGACGGTCGAGGAAGCATATCTCGCCGGCGGATTCGGTTCGGCGGTGATGGAACTGCTTGAGGCGAAGGGCCTGCAAGACACGGTCAAGGTCGTGCGGATGGGCGTGCCGGACAAGATCGTCACGCACGGCGATCCGCGGCTGCTGATGGCGAAGTTCGGTTTGGATGCAGATGGAATCCACGCAAAAACTTTAGAGAGTATCAAGGCACTCGGCGAGCGAAAATCGGAGCCGAAGCATCTAAGGGTAGTCAGATAATTTCAAATGGCAAATCAACCACAAAAGAAAAGCAGTGTTGCACCTTTGGTGATCATCGGGATCGTGCTGGCGGCAGCGGTAGGTGGATTCTATATGCTCTATAGCACGTCGAAATCGCCGGTTGCGAATAATTCTACGGCGAGCGGAAACCGCACAAGCACCTCAAGCACGCCTCGCACGCAGCCGACGGTTCCCGCGAATGCACCTGCCGGAGCGGCTCCGGTTTATGCGATCGGCCCGCCTTCGGCATCGGTGACGATCGAGGAGTTTGCGGATTTCCAGTGTCCGGCCTGTGCGTCGACCCATCCTGCGATGAAGGAGGTCCAAGGTGCGTATGCGGGCAATAAGAATGTCCGGTTTGTTTTCCGCAATTTCCCGCTCTCGATGCATGACAAATCGATGGACGCGGCGGCGGCTGTCGAAGCGGCCGGAATGCAGGGCCAGCCTAAGTTCTGGGCGATGATGGATCAGATGTTCAACAACCAGCAGGCATGGGCAAACGCGCCGAATTACAAAGAGATCTGGAAGGGCTACGCCGAGAAGATCGGACTAAATGTTCAGCAATGGGAGAACGACGCCAGTGGAATGGCGACACGCGGGAGGATCGAGCTTGATCTGGCAAGGGGACGCGCGGTCGGGGTTGGATCGACCCCAACGATTTATATCAATGGCAGGGCGATAACTCTTGCTGAGGCAAACCTTGCAACAATGAAGCAGCTCATTGATGCCGAGATCGCATCGACGGCGGCAGGAGCCGCACCGGCACCATCAGCCACCGTGAATGCCGGCGGAACGACCAAATCGGCAGAGACAACCGCTCCTGTCGCGAACACTAAAATCAATAAATGAGCACGCCCGATGAAGAGTTAGAACAGGCCGCAGGCGGGATCACAAAGTTTCCGCTTGTGGCGGCTGCATTGGCTCTTATCGGGCTTGCCGATTCCGTTTACCTTACCGTAAGTCATTACACCAAAACGCCCGTACCGTGCAGCATCGTCGAAGGATGCGAGACGGTGTTGACGAGTTCGTATGCCGAGCTTGCAGGAATACCGATCGCTGCGTTCGGAGCGGCTGCGTACTTCGTCGCGTTCTCGCTCGCGATCCTCGCTGCGTACGGCAATCGGGCCGCGTGGATGCTCTACGGCGTGCAGGCGTTTGTGATGGCCGCTGTTTCCGCGTACCTTATTTATCTTCAAGGATTCGTTATCAAGGCATTCTGTCAGTTCTGCCTCGTATCCGCCGCGACCAGCATCTGCCTGTTCCTCGTTTTTCTTGCCGCGAAGGTTTTGGCGAAGCGATAACCGCCTTGCGCTCAGCGTTGGTGAAACCTTCGTCTACGTAACTCCGTAACAAATTCAAGAATACACGGCAGCCGGCGGTTCTCGATCAAGTTCGAGATCGGGCGGTTGTCGGCTTCACTTTTGCGTAAAGTACACATCAGGAGATAGTTATGCGAACCAAGCAGATCATTGCGGGTTTTTTCGTGTTGGTATTTGCCCTCGTTTCGGCCTCCACAGGTTT
>DAIOWA010000445.1:0-3440 GCA_036758705.1 Pyrinomonadaceae bacterium
GGCCTCGACCGCGGGACGCGTGAGGATGATGCGGCTGACCTGCTTCTTGAACAAAGCATCGACCGCCATAGCGACCGCGAGATAACTCTTACCCGTGCCGGCCACTCCGATCCCAAACACGAGATCGTTGTTCGCGATCGCATCCAGATACTTACGCTGATTCGCTGTTTTCGGGGCGACCTGTTTCTTGCCCGCCGGATTGAATCGCGCTTTTAGGAAATAATCCTTCAGCGAATACGCCCGGTCCTCGGCGATCTGCTTAAACGCGTCCTTCAGCTCTTTGTCGGTGAAGTGCTGGCCCTCTGCAAACAACTCACCAAACTCACGTAGGATCTGCTCGACCGTCTCGATATCGCGCGGATCGCCGTCTATCAGCAATTCGTTGCCGCGGGCACCGATATTCACGTCCAGCAGCGATTCAAGATATTTGATGTTTTGATCCTGTACACCGAAAAGCGTGTTCAGGCCTTGGGGCGGAAGTTCGAGTTTTTTCAGATCGCTCAAATTATTGCGGCTTTCCTTGCTAAGTCTATATTGGTGAGGCTACTAAAGGCATGTTCGGCTGTCAATCAAATCCTGTTGGCACGGCTGTTGCACCTCTGAATGGCATACAGAAATTCGTGTCCGAAACTGAAACAGTATAAGGGGAGAGCTAATGTTTGGATTCAATCGCAAATCGGAAAACGACGAGATCTTATCGCTGGAACTTCACACGACCGCGAGCGGAAACAAGCGAACCACTATTACGCGAAATCGAAATCCGCGTGGTCGAAAACGTGCTGGAATGAACCTATATCATCGTGCCGACCAGTTCCTGATGCGTTTCCGCGTCGGCGAGGGAATCGCAAACTAATTTTTACCGGGAGGGAATCTATGCCGACTAGAAAGGACGGAACCAGTAAATATACGGCGAAGCAAGAACGAAAGGCAGACCACATCGCCGAAGGCTATCGCGACAAAGGCGTCTCGAAAAAAGAGGCGGAATCCCGTGCGTGGGCGACCGTAAACAAACAGGACGGCGGCGGTAAGAACCCCGGCGGTTCGGGTCGCAAGGGAGCGAAGTCTCGCACCTGAAAGACTGATCGTACGTAAAAAACAGAACATAGTTGACAGGCCGCTTTTGCGATGCAGAGGCGGCCTATGCTATTCTTACTGCTTTGTTATATTAACGATTTCTCATTTATCAGGAGTGATTTATCACAATGGCTAATAACGGGGACGTAAAGATCGGTAAGGTCGTGCAGATCATCGGGCCGGTCGTCGACGTCGAATTCGAGGATTATCTTCCGCCGATCCACCAGGCGCTTCGTATCACATCAGAGGGTTTCGATGTTGAGACCGCAGTCGACGTCGTATCCGAAGTTCAGCAGCACCTTGGCGAGGGGCGCGTGCGTGCGGTTTCGATGCTTCCGACCGACGGAATGATCCGTGGAATGAAGGTTGTTGACCTTGGCGGTCCGATCACGGTCCCGGTCGGCGGTGCAACACTCGGCCGCGTGATGAACGTTATTGGCGATCCGGTAGACGAACTCGGCCCGGTGGTTTCTGATACGCGATACGGCATTCACCGTCACGCTCCGTCGTTCGACGAGCAGGCGACGAGCCTAGAAATGTTCGAAACGGGCATCAAGGTCATCGACCTTGTTCAGCCCTTCCTTCGCGGTGGTAAGATCGGCCTCTTTGGCGGTGCGGGGGTTGGCAAGACGGTTCTCATCATGGAGCTGATCAACAACGTGGCAAAGGGCCGCGACGGATTCTCGGTATTCGCCGGTGTTGGTGAGCGCACACGTGAAGGGAACGACCTGCTTCGCGAAATGGTTGAATCGGGCGTTATCAAATATGGTGAAGCCTTCAACCACAACATGGAAGAGACCGGTGCGTTCGACCTCTCGAAGGTAGATAAGGAAGCGATCAAAGAATCGAAGGTGTCGCTCGTGTACGGACAGATGACCGAGCCTCCGGGAGCACGTCTCCGAGTTGCCCTGTCGGGCCTGACCGTTGCCGAATATTTCCGCGATCAAGGAAACGACGTGCTGTTCTTCGTCGACAACATTTTCCGCTTCACACAGGCTGGATCCGAAGTGTCGGCACTTCTCGGACGTATGCCGTCCGCTGTGGGATATCAGCCAAACCTTGCTACCGAGATGGGAGAGATGCAGGAACGCATCACCTCGACCAAGACCGGTGCTATTACGTCGATCCAGGCCGTTTACGTGCCCGCCGACGACTACACCGATCCGGCTCCGGCTACGACCTTCGCTCACCTCGATGCTGTTACGGCTCTTTCGCGACAGATCGTTGAGCTCGGTATCTACCCGGCCGTTGACCCGCTCGCATCGAACTCGCGAATCCTCGATCCGCAGATCGTTGGCGATCTTCACTACAACACCGCTCAGGAAGTTAAGAAGATCCTGCAGCGTTACAAAGATCTCCAGGACATCATCGCCATTCTCGGACTCGATGAGCTGTCGGAAGATGACAAGCTCACCGTGGCACGTGCACGCAAGATCCAGCGATTCTTCTCGCAGCCGTTCACGGTCGGCGAGCAGTTCACCGGTCTGAAGGGCGAGTACGTAAAGGTCGAAGACACGATCAAAGGCTTCCGCGAGATCCTAGACGGCAAGTGCGACGATATGCCTGAGCAGTCGTTCTACATGGTCGGCACCATCGAACAGGCGAGAGAGAAAGCCAAGAAGATGGCCGCAGCCGCATAACGGAACGCGGACGCCTCGTCCGCGTTTCTTTGATTTTGCAATATTTCTGGAGACGCGGACGAAGGCGTCCGCGTTCCAATTTTTATGCTTAAACTAGAGATCGTAACTCCCGAAAAAAAGGACCTCGACGCCGAGGTTGATTCCGTAACGGTTCCGACCGCGTCGGGTGAGGCCGGATTGTTGGCCAATCACGCTCCGATCGTGTCGGCCCTTCGCCCCGGAATTCTTACTTACGCGGTGAAGGGAAGTGTCGAGAAGTTTGTCGTCGCCGGTGGTTTCGTCGAGATGAACAACAACAAGGTTTCGGTCCTGACGGATTCGGCTGAGACCGCGACCGAGATCGATATCGAAGCAGCAAAGGCCGCACGCGAATC
Organism: Pyrinomonadaceae bacterium; assembly: GCA_036758705.1. Taxonomy (GTDB): domain Bacteria; phylum Acidobacteriota; class Blastocatellia; order Pyrinomonadales; family Pyrinomonadaceae; genus OLB17. Next base: position 3,089 of record DAIOWA010000445.1, read on the forward strand.
AGCCGAAAAGGAACTCGCTGCGAACGCGTCATCAGCTATCGAACTCACGGAAGTTACCCGTGAACAACTCGAAGCTGCAAATGCCCGCATTCAGTTAGCCGCCGGAAAATAGTTCGGTTTATTCGAATAACACAACGGCCGTCTCGGAGAGCTCCGGGACGGCTTTTCATTTCTATCGCTTGACCAAACTGAACTGTGGGCGTAGTCTTATTGAAAACGAATTTCATTTGCAAATATGATCCTCCAGAAACTAAAAGAATCCACGCGACAGCAGCATGAAGATGTCGAAGGGGCAGTCGATGTGATGAGCAAACTGTTCAGCCTTGAGGACTACAAGAAACTCATCGCGAAG
>DAIOWA010000446.1:0-3438 GCA_036758705.1 Pyrinomonadaceae bacterium
AATCGTGCTGTTCACCTCCCCGGTGAACACCCGGCTGCAGGGGGTGAGGACCTGCGGCCACGGGGCGACGGTGTGGGAGACGTCGCCCCACTTCTGACCATCGAACCTTTTAGGTCACCACCTGGAAGTTTGCGGGCATAGTTTCCAAGGCGTATATTGGGGATACTTGTTCAAGGCTGTCTTTGATGGCAATGGGAGCTAATATTTGACCTCACATACCGTTGTTGCATTTTGCGATAGCGGTTTCGTTTTTATAAGCATGGCGAAGAAATCCAAGGGCTGGCTTTCGCGTTGGCTATACAAAGGTGTACAGGAGCCTGAGGGGCCGCACGAACCGGAAGGCCGGCATCACAAGCATCCGTGGTGGCAGGTAATGTGTCTCACAGGTGTCGATTATTTCTCAACCTTGGGTTACCAGCCGGGGATTGCATTCCTCGCGGCAAGCGTCCTTTCACCGTTTGCGACATTAGTACTTGTGTTATTGACACTGATCGGTGCACTCCCGATGTATCGACGCGTCGCCGAAGAGAGTCCGCACGGCGACGGATCGATATCCATGCTTGAGAAGCTGCTTTCGCGTTGGAAGGGCAAGATGTTCGTGCTCATGCTGCTCGGGTTCGTCGCGACCAGTTTCATCATCACGATCACACTCTCCGCCGCCGACGCTACCGCTCATATTCTTGAGAACCCGTTTGTCGCCGTCAGTTTTCCGATACTTCACCATGAGGTTATTGTTACTTTAGTTCTGATCGGATTGCTCGGCCTTGTTTTCCTACGGGGCTTCAACGAGGCAATCGGGATCGCGGTCTTTATTGTTGCGGCTTTTATTTTTCTGAATGTTATAACGATCAGCCGCGGTATCTACGAGATCTTCTGGGTACATCCGGACGCTTTTTCGAATTGGCAGACCGCAGTGTGGGCGAGCCCAAAGGTTAACGGAAGCTTGATCTGGCTCGCGATCGGAGCGCTGTACGTGTTTCCAAAACTCGCTCTCGGATTGTCCGGTTTCGAAACTGGCGTTGTCGTAATGCCTTTGATAAAAGGAGACGGCGATGGCGAGAGCAGGCCGAAGCATCTTTCCGAAAGCAGCATGTCCGAGCAGGAGGTTTCTGAAAGCAATGAGATCCAGGGGCGCATACGCAATGGTAAGAAGCTGCTAACCGCGGCTGCGTTGATCATGAGTGTAATGCTCGTCGGCAGCAGTATCATCACATCTATGTTGATCCCGCCGCCGGCGTTTCAGCCGGGCGGTGAAGCCTATGGTAGGGCCCTGTCATATCTGGCTCACAAAATGCTCGGCGATGTGTTTGGTACCTTTTACGACATCTCGACGATCTCGATACTATGGTTCGCGGGTGCATCGGCCATGGCCGGTCTTCTGAATATCGTGCCGCGATATCTTCCGCGATATGGTATGGCACCGGACTGGGCACGCGCGACACGACCTCTGGTCTTGGTATTCACCAGCATCTGTTTTCTCGTAACTATTTTGTTTCAGGCCGACGTTGCGGCGCAGGGCGGAGCCTATGCAACCGGTGTTCTCGCATTGATGACTTCCGCGTGTGTTGCCGTGACTATATCGGCGTGGCGTAAGAATCAGATCTCGTGGATCTTCTTTTTAGTCGTCACGATCATTTTCTTCTACACGACCGTGGTGAACATTATCGAGCAGCCGAGCGGCATCCAGATAGCTCTCCTGTTCATCGTCGCGATCATTGCGGCCTCCTTCGTCTCACGGGCACTGCGAACGACCGAGATCAGGATCGAGAACATTGAGTTTGACGAAACCGCCACAAAGTTCATTGAAGAGGTCGTGTCGGAAGGTGACATAAGGATCGTAACTAATCGTCGGGAAACCGGGGACGTTACTGAGTACCGGTTTAAGGAACACGAGAAACGAATCGACAACCACATTCCGTCTACCGATCCGATCTTGTTTTACGAGATCGAGATCGGCGACGCTTCAGAATTTACGGGTGGCCTCACAATTCGCGGCGTCGATATTGACGGCTACAAGATCCTTCGTACGGAAGCTCCTGCAGTCCCGAACGCTATCGCGGCGTTGCTTCTAAACATCCGAGACAGGACCGGTAAGATCCCTCACGTTTATTTCGGCTGGAGTGAAGGCAATCCGATCATGTACCTTGCCCGATATATCTTGTTTGGTGAAGGGGACACCGCTCCGGTCACGCGGGAAATTCTTCGACAAGCCGAGGAAGATCCCGAGCTGCGGCCAAGCGTTCACGTAGGTGGATGATCAGGACTGGGGGCCCAGAATGGAAGGATTCATTTCGAGAAAGCATGATCGGCAAAATACCGGCCTGCCTTGAGACGGGTAGAAGGGAACTGTCGTAGCCTCACCACATCGAGCGCATTTTACAGAGACTTCGATCCGCTGCCGAACGCCGGATGTCTGCGACGCCGCGATGGCCGCGAGGCGATCGTTTTTTGCCTGCTTACAATCCTTGCAGCGTTTGGGCGGATTCTGGAGTTTCTTGTCGCGAAAGAAGGCCTGCTCTCCCGAGGTCCAGATGAAATCGCGACTGCAATCAATGCAGACGATCGTCTTGTCTTCAAACTCCGACTCAACGCTAGTGGTCGTTCCCACTTCTGTCGATCGCCCGTTGAAATCGCTGTCAGACATACCAAATGGTTCGTTCTTCATTAAATTCGACCACGTGCCGTATATAACTCAATTGGCGGCAAAGGGTCATCTAGAATTCCGTCGGATTTAGGTCAGCGAAGAAAACACGCTACCATAATCTCAACACCGTATGGTCGGCGACGTCGGTCGGCATTTTTGAATTGTCGATATTAGGCGTCAAGCGCGGCCAGCCAAGCGGAAGTATATAACAAATTCTTAACAGAAAAAAGCAATCTATGAATATTCTCATCGTCGGGTCGGGTGGACGTGAACACGCGATCTGCGCCGCGTTTTCCCGTTCGACTCGCGTTGAAAAGATCTACTGTGCGAACGGCAATGCAGGCATAGCCCAAATCGCCGAGTGCGTACCGATCAAGCCCGACGAGATCGAACGGCTTTCGGACTTTGCGGCTGATCGATCGATCGATCTGACGTTTGTTGGCGGCGAGACTTCGCTGGCGTTGGGGATCGTAGACGAGTTCGAAAATCGAGGGTTGCGAATTCTTGGTCCGAACAAGGCGGCGGCCGAATTGGAGGCAAGCAAAGCGTTCTCGAAGGACTTTATGGCTCGCCACGGGGTGCCGACGGCCACGTATCGAAATGTGGATTCGTCTGATGAGGCGATCGCGATCCTAAGCGATGGAGTCTTCGGCGATGAGTCGGCTCCGATTGTCGTGAAAGCTGATGGACTCGCGGCGGGCAAGGGGGTTGTTGTCGCGACGAATAGGCAAGAGGCTGTGGACGCTATCAACGATCTTGCGAGCATTGCGGGAGAGGCTGCAGCCGAGCGGATC
>DAIOWA010000447.1:0-3427 GCA_036758705.1 Pyrinomonadaceae bacterium
TAATTCTCAATATTGAATTGCGTAGTGAGGACGGAAGTCAGCTGATCAAATCGACTACCCAACCTTTTGACAGCTTCCAGTTCGACGACGTGCCCCGCGGAACTTATACAGTTAGGATCCACTCGTCCGCTAAGGTCCAAAAATATCTCTACCCGATCGAGAAGCCTACTAGCGCACTTGAGAACGCCCCGACCCGCTTCGCCGATTTCCGGGTCACAATGGACGGCACCCGGCCGCAGTTCGAAAATTTCGTTATTGACTGGGATTGAAAACAAAAAGATGCCTACTTCCCAGAGGTTGACCGCGCCGCATGGTTCGACCCCGACACCGCTAAACAAAAGATCCACCCCGCCCAATTCGCCCTCATCACCGAGCTAATAGCACGAATGTAGAGTCTGCACTCGAGTCACGACGATCCTTAATGCCCGGTCGCATCGACGGCCTCACTGCCTTCCTCTCCCTTCAGAAGTTTCGCTATGTTTAAATACTCGCCGGAATAACCGAGAAGTTTCAGGAATACCCGGTCTAGAAAATTGACCATGAAGTAGTATTCCTCTACCGCGTCCGCAAGCGGTGTGATTTCGGCTCGCTCTGAAGGCGTGGCTACATTGCAATAGAAGTCCGCAGCGTGGACTAGCTTATTTCGGCACTCGATAAAAAGATCAACCTCTCGACCATTCGGCTTGAACTCAATTTCTTTGAAGAGTTTGGTTAGCGCATACCGAAACGAACGTCGATTGAGATTGCGCATCCTCTTCTTATCGACGAAGGTAGTGCGCTGCTCAGAAGTCACCTCAGGATCGTCCCTTAGTACTGCGTCAATCGCCTTGATTAGCTTCGGCTTTAGCTCTTCGAATTTCTCGTCGGGGATTATTAGCTCAGAAAACGCACTTTCGTTTCGGTGCAAAAACGTATGCTTCAGTCCTTCGAGGGCGACAGCCAATTTCGCACCGCGAGTTTCAATGAAGTCAGATTCACTCTTTGCGTCAATATAGGAATCGATGGTGCCGCGGTCGAGTTCGAAGGCCTCACATCGTTTACAAAAGGTCGTGTAGGCACCCTCCAGAAATAGCCACGTGGCCTTATCGTCGCCGCGATAGTCGATCACGCTGAGCGCACCGTACGGTTTGGTGACCCTATGTACGTGAGTTCTTCCTATCAATTTGCCGTTCCGGTTTAGTTGGTCGCAATATACCCATTCGATCTTTGTCCCACGCGCCACAGAGGCAATCAGACAGAGACGACGCATAACTGTTTCGATCGTCTCGAACGGTCCAAATTTTTCGACATCCACTTCGGCGGTACATGTGACTTCTATCGACCTGAGGGTCGACACGCGAAGCATCGTTTCTCTGAAACTCTCTACGGGCCTGAGTTGAACACCACACCAAGACTGATCCTCGTGGTCGACGAGCCTCAATGGAAGGTAATCGTGCCAGCGGCCATCAAACGAAGCGCGCGGACCGCTCATCCGGAAGTTGGTGAGACCGAACCTTAGCTTTGCGGGGTTTTCGTCAGAAACGGTAACAACTAGTTTGCTCGGCTTCAGCGCCATCCGCGATCCAGGTCGGCCAAGACTGTCCGCAAGAATATTTATGCTTGTATTCCGCCCCTGGCTTTCTACCGCCTTTCCATCTTTCGTTTGGCCTTGTAACTGAATCTCATCGCCCAGATCAAAAATAAAATATTCGCCGGGGAGTGATGTACATAAAAGTACCATCGTCCCATCCCTGAGTTGTCCCGCCTCAAACTTACAGTTAAACGAAGCACCCTTCGTGGACTTAAGAGAGCCGGTACCTTCATAAACATCGATACACTTTCCGTAATGATCTTCGAGGCTCATACTTATAAGAGGTGTAACCGACTTGTTCAACGATTAATCACATTTGAGTCCGACAGTCGGATACGGTTATTCATCGCAGACCTCTTCGAAAACCCTACCCTGCAGAGAGGCTTCCCGAAGAGGCTCATAGTGTGTTTCGCGAACGACTAGAATGGAGGTCGGCTCCACATCTAGCCGGTTAAGAAGATAACTTCGTCGATCGGGTGCTTCTCTGAAGTAAACAGCGCAGATCGAGCCGAATCGGCGGGCAACCCTTTCAACCAGCACGGCGCGCTTTTGGACACGCAGCTCGCCTACTTTCTCCATTTAGCTCTTTGCCTTTCTCGGTACGCTTGCGCCGCCTCTTTCCCGCCCTTCGCGTGTGCTGAACTCACTCCCTTGTCGCAAGCCTGACAATAAGATCGGTTGTCGCGATGTCGATAACTGAATTCGCTCAGCGGGAAACTCTTTCCACAGACGCTGCACATTTTTCGAGATGAATCATCCATAACGATTTCGGTTATTGTGCCTTGATTTCTTGAAATCGGTAACAGTCGCGTCAGTGTTGTGGCCGAAGCGGAGACCGTAGTGGCCGTCGGTTGATTTGAGTTTGCCGGCTGAGACGACATCTGAGCGTGGATGCGTGGCGACGACCTTGTTGTTCGATCGAGTCGCCCTTACGGCGATGCTTGTGTCCTATTTCTTCTCGGTAATCTGGAAAGAATCGAGAAATGCCATCACGGGCTTTTCAAAATCGTTTTCATAGTTGATTCCATGCGGTGCCGCCTTCTTGACGGACCCGTAAATGAGATAGATACGATTCTTCACCACGAATATCCTCGTTCGGATAACTTCGCCGCCAACCTCCGCCTCGGCGTGGAAGAATCTCACGGTTCTGCCGCCGATCGTTTCGTCAGCCGATTTGATCACTTTCAGCTTTAAATGTGCCGAAGCTGCCACTCCCGCCGCCTGCAGCTTGTCCAGGATGTCGGGCACCTTCTCCAAGTCAGCGTTTGGTGCGTACTCCATCACCTCTACTGCGAACTCGATAAACGAAGTGTTCTTGTAGGACGTTGTGCGGCTGACATTGTCACCCGAACTAGTGACCACTGGTTTGCGAGGCATACGCACACGAAAATTGTGATCGGCGAACGTGTATTCCTCCCATTTATCAGGTAGGTAATCGGGAGCCATCGCCGGTGGCGGACCTTGCGCGATCAAAGCTTGAGCGAAGCAGAGAAAGATCGTCGAGAGAGCAAGTTTCACCTGAAAAACTTTCATGTCGCCGAGTATATCAGAACCGCACCAGCTAGAGTTTACTGTGCCTTTGTTTTCTTGAAATCAGTTACGATCGCGTCGGTGTTGTGGCCGAAGCGGAGGCCGTAGAGGCCGTCGGTCGATTTGAGTTTGCCGGCCGCGACGACATCTGAACGGGGATGCGTGGCGACGACCTTGTTGTTGATGGAGCAGGAGATCGAGTCGCCTTTTACGGTGACGGCGATGATCTGGGTGACGGGTTGGCCGACGCCGGCGGCTTTGTTGACCGCGTCGTTTTTGATCGGGGCACGCCCACCGAGTTGGAACGGTGCCGGGCCGAATCCGCGA
>DAIOWA010000448.1:0-3427 GCA_036758705.1 Pyrinomonadaceae bacterium
TTCGTCCATAGATCGCCGCGGACGAATTACGCAGGAGCTCGGTATAATGGTCGTGAATCTCGTCGTCCGCGCTCATCGACGTGTGATCGCAATAACCATCGAGCGTCATATTCATCGCCGCAACTATCTTCGCCATAGGTTCGTTAGTTGATGATCTCTCCCTTGGAATTCGCCAACTTATCTTTCCAGTTTTGCAGCTCCTCCGGCGTTTGTCTTACCCAATCCGTTAATTCGCCGATGATCTTGAGGGGTTCTGTGCTGCGATAAGAACGTGTCGGGTTACCGGGGAATTTCTTGTCCGTAACGTTCGGATCATTTTCAAAACTGCCCGTCGGTTCGACTACGTATACACGTTCCGGTCCATCGCCCTTAGCCAGGGCTGCGGCAAGTCCGGCTCCGTTTGCGAGGACAGTGAAATAGATGTGATTCATTACGAGGTCGGCCTGATAGTTAGAATTCCCGCCGGGTGTCAGCAGATCGCCAACCTGCAAGTCGGCTTTCGTCCCGTGATAGAAAGGACCTTTGTCAGACGGTGCGCTCGCAAATGAATCCGCCAGTTCGCGATTCTTTGCTGCGTTATCCGCGTCGCCTAACACTTCATAGCTTTCAGCGATCTGTGAATAGAGACCGGGAAACGCACTTGCAGCAGCTACAGTATTTGCTTTCGTTGCAGACTTAACTGCCTTCTCGAGCCACTGCAATCTCTCGCGATCCGTTGCTTGATGCCGGGCAACATAAAAAGCCGCAAGGAACTTTTCAAAGTCGTTTGTCGCTTCGTTCCAGGCTTGATGAAAAATCCCACTAGCTTCTTCGGCCTTGCCTTGGTCTTCCATGGCCATGCCTTGAATGCAGAGCTTGACGACGTTGTTTGCTGGGTTGAATTCCATTATTGTTTCGCGGGCTTGGCGTCGAGAAAGTCGTTGATCAAAGGAACTATTGTAGACATACGATTCATCAGCGTGACGTGTGTCGTGTCGGGCAAGATCGCCAATCGCGATTCGGATCGCGGCTGCATATCGGCGTGGACGTTCCCGCCGCCCTTGAGCGCGTACATTTCGGCGATGTGTTCCATACGAACGCCATCGGCGTCGCCGTGGATGAAAAACATCGGAGATTTGGTCGCCTTGAATTTGTCGGCGCCGAAATCCCAGGGCCTCATTGCCGCGGCTTTGATATGATCGAAGAAGGCCGGGAAGCTGCCCGGCACGGGATTGAGTTTCTCTCTTTCTGTTTTGGCGGGCGTTCCTTCGAACATGCCGGCGTTAAAGTTCGGCCACGCATCGTTCGCTTCCTTTACCCAACCGTCGCGGCGGATCGGGTGCGACATAGAAACAACCTTTCGCACTTTTTCCGGATGCCGGATCGCGGTCATCATCGCCGTGCCTGCACCCAGACTGTAACCGACGATATCCGCTCGCTCGATCTTGAGATAGTCGAGCAGCCCGGCTACATCGTCCGATAGGTTCTCGTAACTAATATCCCGTTTGATGTCGGCTGTTCGCCCGTGACCCTGCATATCGACCGCGATCACTTTCCGAGTTTTAGCAAGCTCATTGATCCACACAAGCCAGTCGTCCGTGACCGCCATGAACGCTCCGTGAAGCAACACCACCGGCTCGCCGCTGCCGTGGATCTCGTAATACATTTTCATTCCGTTGACAGGAGCATAGCCCGTCGTCGGCTTTTGCTGACCGGATACAACGCTCCCAAAGCCGAGCGTCAGGAGCATTACCATGGTCAGAACCGGGAGCGATAGCGACTGGGTCAGTCGGTCATTCGAGTTAGTAAAGGTCGTATTATTCAGCATATCGGTATCTCTCAGTTGCTTATTAATCATCATTCAAGAACCAGTCGCTATCGCTCCCGGTTCTGACATGACTAGTCCTCCGCTATCTGGGGTGATCCGGATCTGACCTCACCGTCGCGTTCGTAGGTCACGCAGATGATTCCTTTGGGGGCGACCTGGCTGCTGATCACCTTGAACGCTGCCGGGATCGTGCCGTCCTGGAAGAGACGTTTTCCTTGACCGAGTGTGACGGGAATGATCATTAGCTCCAGAGCATCAACGAGATCGGCTTTGAATAAGGTTCGCAGCATATCGGCGCTTCCGAAAACTTGAATATCGGGACCTTCGGTTTGTTTTAGCTCGCGTACTTTTTCTGCAAGGTCTCCACTTAAAAAAACGGTCGGCTGCCAGTCGCTTGATTCGCGTGTGTTCGAGGCGACGTACTTCGTAGCCGTCATTACGTTCGGCCAGAAGTTCGAATGGGTCGGCCAATATCCTTCCCATCCCTCGAAGGTCTTGCGGCCCAGCAGCAGATCCACCGGTTTGGCCAGCCGCTCCTGCACAACGGCCCCGGTAACCTCGTCCGCATAGGGAAAAAACCACCCGCCCCATTTGAAGCCGTCGCCGTCATTTTCCTCGTTCTGTATAACGCCGTCGAGCGTCATGAATTCGCACGCAACTATCTTTCTCATTACTTCGTCTCCTCAAACCCAAATCGGATCGCCGATTCGAGCACGTCAGTATTAATGTCTTCCAGTTTTTTGAACCGAATGCAGTAACCCGTCACGCCCGCCTTGCCTAAATCTTTTCCAAAAGTCTCGGCCAAATATTTCTTGTCCTCGACGCCCATTATGTAGACAGAGATTCCGGTCGTGTTCGCGCTCAGGCCGATCTGATAAAACTCTCGGGTCGAGCCGTCGGTATACTTCATCGTGTAAGATCCATAGCCGATATTGGGATTCGAAACGACCTTTCCTTCCTCGTTCCTGCCGTCGAGGAACCACAGTTTACATTTCGGATCTATTTTCACGATCGTGTCGTGCAGCCGCTGCATTTCGGCGCGTTTCGGTTCAGCGTGGCCGTCGATATACTTTTTGATCTGATCCTTCACGCTCATGTGTTCGGTTCCCGCTTTAGGCTCGACAACATCTCATCGAGATTTTGCATCTGCGACTCGGTGCCTTCGCGGAAGCCGAACTCGATCATCTTCTCGAGTCGTTCAAGCGACTCGTTGTAGATCGAGACATTGACCGTCGTCTTCCCGTCCTTCTCGCTGAAGCTGAAGTTCCAATCGGAGCCGGGCAGTTCCAAATTTTCATTCTCATCGGAGAACGCATTGAAGAATTTGAAGTTGGTCTTGGGCGTGATCGAGGTGTATCTCTGCACGGCCCAACGCTCGGCTCCTTCGGTTGTGACCATCGCGTAAAACCTGCGGCCGCCAACCTCAAAGTTCATAGCCTTCGTTCGCGACGAGAAAGGTTTCGGCGCCCACCAGCGATCGAGGAGTTCAGGTTTCGTATAGGCGTCCCAGACCATCGCTAGCTCGTACGCGAATTCTCGGGTAATCGAGACCGTTCTTGTTTCTTTGTCGACAATAAAATCCATTTTTCTCAAGCTCCTATTTCAGCCAGGACTCCATCG
>DAIOWA010000449.1:0-3419 GCA_036758705.1 Pyrinomonadaceae bacterium
GAAGTCGCGGCGCCGATGTGTGGTTTATCTATTCGACGACCGACGGTCACGGAGTAGGTGGTAGATATGTTTTTGCCGCGATGTATAAATTTCTGAAAACTAGAATAAAAAAGGAGAACTAAACTAATGAAGAAACGTCAGTCATTCTTTTGTATAGCTTTATTGTCAACGACACTCGTTGCCAATGTATTCGCCGGCGGTGCCGTTACAACGTCAACGTTGGGCATCTTGGACAGCGTGATTAACGCCGTCACGTCGCTCTTCGCCGGCGATAGCTGTCCGGTTCGGCAATGTCAAGATTGCCGTCCGGGGGAGGTGCCAGACGACAATGGCCATTGTAGACCGAGGGATAATTAGGCTGCTTTCGCTGCCATGCCGTAGATCAGCAAGCCAGTTGATAGTGGCTGGCTTGTTGCTCTGTTTTGCCTACTTTTCGCCTGTTTTCGGTCAGTCCAAAGCTTGGTCAAAGGTGATCCATCTTGCAAGGCTGGAATTGGATAACGGAAACTTCGCAAAGGCAGTCGAACTAGCGCAAACGCTTGCTAGTGATGCGGGTCCGAACCGGTCTATCGTGCCAGCACTTGACACAATTCTGGTTGCTCAAATCGCTCAGCAGAAATATGGCGAAGCCGCAAACACCCTTGAAAATTATTCAAAGCTAGCGGCGCGCAGTTCGGATCATCGCCTAACAGCGCGAATGTATTTGCATGCGTCAGATCTGTACCGATCGGAGCGCAAGTTTCCAGAGGCGCTGCGACAATCGAAGAACGCGTTGAAGGCCGCGTCAAATGATCCCGAAGTCCTTGCTGGCTACCACCTCAGCGTCGGCCGGATTCTATTTAGTTCCGGATATGATCTTTCAGCGATTGTTTGGCTGGAAAAAGCAGAGAAATACTTTGAACTTAAGCCGGTGAGTTCCTGGCAACTTGATACCTACCGATTCTTGAGCCTTGCGTGGTCATCAAAACTTAATTATCCCGCGTCGCTGAAGTATTCCGAAAAGCTGATAGCGGCTGCCGAAGCATCGCGTTTTAAGTACAAGTATCGTCAGTCTCTATTCGAGGGAGCAACGCTTCTCAGCTCCGTGGGCCAAAATCGAAAGGCACTCGAGTTGCGCCAAAAGGGGTTAAAGCAGTCGCTTGATCAAAGGGATAATTACCAGGCACGAAAGTTTCTGGCATCGCTGTTACTGACCTCCCTTTATGACGGGAATCTGTCGAAAGCCTCAAGCCATTTGGACCAACTCAGCTCACTCGACAAAGATGGTGCGTTCGCATTTAACATTGCACTCGGTAGAGCGATCACCTCCGGGCTCACGGGACGCCGCGAACTGTCGGAAAGGCTCTTCACCGAGTTAGAAGAAAAAGCAATCAACTCACCGTTCATACTGCCGTCGTGGAAAAGAACCATCGCCGAGAAGAATAGAGAATGGGAATCGGTCATTCGGCACAATCATACGCTTTTCGATCTGACGCTGGCACAGAATTTTCGCGAAGATCTTCCCGGTATATACCTCTCACTCGCTGCGGCCCATTTTCATCTTGGCCAAACCGACAAATCCATCGAGTACTTGGACAAAGCGCTCGCAATTGTTGAAGAAATTAGAAACTCCGGTAACCAGAATTTGTCCCTTGGATTGTCGGAAACCTATCACAAGGCGTATCGGCTTCTCGCTCAGACGAAACTCGAGCGACCGTATGAGGCCCTTGAACTGTCTGACTATTTGAAGGCCCGATTGCTGAAAGACAAGATAAATAACTCGCCGACAAGGACCGCGTCGGGCATTCAGCCGGAGTTGCGCCGGAAACTTGAATCGCTGTCGCTTGCTATGTTCGATGCCCCTAGCGAGGAGGCCGAGGTTGGTAAACTCGAAACGTCATTCACGGCCTACATTCCTGAGACGGTAATTCCTAAGCCCGACTTTTCAGAATTGGAAAAAATTCCCGAACTCGCAAATTGTGCAGTTATTTCCTATCTCTTCACGTTGGACGAACGACTGATTGCATTCGTGTGGGAGAAAGGCAAGCCCGTTCGATCGGTCTACCTTCCTGGATCCGAGGATGATATCACTGCAAACGTAAAGAGCACCGAACAGAAGATCAAAAACCGCATCTTTTTCAAACGAGACGGCAAAGACCTATTCGACAAGCTGCTCGCGCCCCTCAACCTTTCCGCGAAGCATCTTATTGTTGTCCCAGACAAGCAACTGTGGAAGATCCCCTTTCAGGCTTTAAGTCCCGATGGCGATAAGTATCTGATCGAGGGAAAACTTGTCTCCTACACCCCATCCGTCGCGATTCTTATCGAACAGCTGAAGTCAGCGAAACCAACTCGGCGCACACTTCAAGCCTTCGCTAACTCGTCATATAACAATCAATTTCTTCGGTATGTGAACGATGAATCGACAAGTGTGGCCGCCTTGTTTAGTTCGCGTCCAGCACTAAATGCAACGACCTCCGATTTTAGACGGCTTGCGGATAAATCCGACATTTTGCATTTCTCGATGCACGCTCAAGTCGATGACGACCTGCCGTTAGACTCATACCTCGGCTTCCGAGCTAATGGCAAGGATGACGGCCGATCGACCGTTGAGGATATCTTGAACTCGAAACTCAGAAAAGGAAGTCTTGTGTTTCTCGCTTCTTGCGACACAAACAATGTCCTGAGCGGTGAGGGTCTTGTGAGCTTGGCATGGGGAATGATGGGTGCCGGGAGCTCAACTGTGATCTCGTCTCAATGGGAAGCCAGTGACAAATCGACGCAGGAATTCAGCCTGCTTTTCTACAAAGACTTTCGGAAAGGATCATCAACAGCATCTGCAATGCAAACTGCCGCAGTTGAAATGATTAAAGACAAGTCATCGGGATTCCACGAACCCTACTTCTGGGCTGCATTTAGTTTGCTTGGGGACTTTCGTTAGCTTGGATTTTTTCTAGGTCAATTGTTCTACAGATATTCCAATTTGGTTCGATTTTGCGCCAAAATCGGTCGTAATCTGCTTCAGAAGTAAGGAACAAGTCTTGCACTGCAAACATCGCCTTGGTGGTTTATGCAAAGTGAATTTGTTCTCATCTCGAAAGAAGAATTTACCTCGTTGCTACGCGAAGTTATCAACGAAGAGATTGAATCTCAGATCGGCCCTCTTAAAGCAGTTATTGCAATCAAACAAAAGGACGCTTGCGGGGCGGTTGGGATTACTGATGATACTGCCCGTAATAAAGTCGTTCAAGGTAAAGTGTCCCCCTTGCAGAAGGATGGTTCTAGACTAATTTACTTTGAATTGAATGCTCTGCAGCATCTGCGGCCGCGAAAATTGTTAAGAAAAAAGTAAGTGGTTTGGATGATCAAATAGATACCACAATAGATAAATGAAGAAAAAGGCGTCCGATTTTGACGCCTTAACTTATTGTAAATATTGG
>DAIOWA010000450.1:0-3409 GCA_036758705.1 Pyrinomonadaceae bacterium
CGATCAGCGGCCAGGCGGCCGCGATGTCTCCGCCGATGACGACTGTCTCGGGACTCAATCCGTGCGCGAGGCTCGCGATACCTTCGCCGAGATACTCTGCCGTCGCGACAAGCGCCGCAAGCGCTTTCTCTTCACCGCGATTGGCCTGAGCGATTATGTCAGTTATCGACGTGGTGATCGAACCGTTCTTGTTGCTCATCAGACGGTGGTAACGAGCGATCGTCGCACTCTCGGACGCGAGAGTTTCCCAACAGCCTTTGCGTCCGCACGAGCAGAGTTCGCCGTTCGGCTCGATGCACATATGCCCGAATCCGCCCATACCGACCTTTGACCCGACGTGCAGTTCACCGTTGATGATCAGCCCGCAACCGAGCCCATCGACGACGAGAATATACAGAAGTGTTTTGACCTTGATCTCGTCGAGCGGACCGTACCACAGCTCGGAAAACGCAGCCGCATTCGCATCATTCTCGACGTACACCGGCAGCTCGAGTTTATCTTCGAGAAGCTGCTTGATCGGCAGTCCGCTCCAACCGAGGTTCGGCGAAACGGCGACCTCACCCTTATCACGACGGATCAGACCCGGGACGCTCACACCGACTCCGGCAAACTTTACCCGCGAATAACTGCTCTTGATGAGCGCATTAATATCCGAGGCAACACGGCCGATAAAATCGCGCGCGTCCCCTTCGGTGATCAGATTCTTCTGCTTTAAAATTCGGCCGTTGAAATCGCTGACCGCGTACGTCGTATCACGAACCCCGATATCGATCGCAAGTACATAGGCGGCCTCGGCATTGATGTTTAGATAGGTCGGCTTTCGGCCGCCGCTCGACGGCCCTTCGGCTCCCTCGAATATCACGCCCTTCTTGATCAGTCGGTTGACGATCGACGAGATCGTGCCCGGACGCAGGCCCGTCAACTTGCCGATCTCGACACGCGAGATCGGCTGCCGTTCACGGATCAGATGCAGCAGTACCGTCTGATTGATGTTGCGAACGTCATTAACGTCGACAATTTTTAGCTCGGACGGTTTGGAAAGCTTCACTCGCTAACTTTTACATCACCGATGTCGAACTTGTAAAGGACGTTTCGGAGCATCGACTGTGGATATCACGGTCGGCGTGTGTGGCTATATGCGTTTAGTGAACGCAGCGAGCGATATAGGATTGGTCAGTTTTAACGAACCGGAGCGATGTCCGGCCAATGAATCGGAGTGATCCTAATGAGTATTTCAAAACGATATTTTCCAATCGCTTTAACCATCATTTTTGTGGCCCTGGCCACGGTGACTGCGTTCGGCCAAACCGACCCGGACAAGACGCTTTCCCCTTACTTCCAGGTACAGGGTGACCCGAACGTGGACAAGCTTCCGCTCAAAGACACAAACGTGGATGTAGCCATCTCCGGCGTGATCGCGGATGTTCGCGTGCGACAGACTTACAGGAATGAAGGATCGCGCGCGATCAACGCAACGTACGTCTTCCCGGCGTCCACTCGCGCCGCGGTCTATGGAATGCAGATGCGGATCCGCGACGAGATCATCACGGCTCGTATAAAGGAACGCGAAGCGGCTAAGCAAGAGTTTGAGGCGGCCAAGAAAGAAGGTAAGAGCGCTTCCCTGCTCGAGCAGGATCGGCCGAACGTCTTCACAATGAATCTCGCGAACATAATGCCGCAGGACCAGATCGTGATCGAGCTGCGATATACCGAGCTTCTTATCCCGACGGACGGTATCTATGAGTTCGTCTATCCAACCGTGGTCGGCCCGCGCTACCAATCAGCGTCGGACGAGGAAGACGGCGGCAAGCCGAAATACTCTTCGGGAGATCAACCCGCGAGCACTCTGCACATTTCCGTCCGGGTATCCGCCGGCCTGCCGATCCGCGAGTTGGCTTGTCCGTCGCATCAGATCGCACCCGATTGGAAGAGCCCGGGAACGGCTGATGTTTCGCTTAACGAGCCGGATGCGTTTCAGGGAAATCGCGATTTCATTTTGAAATACAGCCTTTCGGGGGATCAGATAAATTCGGGATTGCTGCTGTTCCAGGGCGAGGACGAGAATTTCTTCCTCTACATGGCCCAACCGCCCGTTACCGTCAAACCGGCAGAGATCCCGCCGCGTGAGTACATCTTCGTCGTCGATGTTTCTGGCTCGATGTCAGGCTTTCCTCTCGACACGGCGAAGGGTCTGCTCCAAGAGTTGATCGGCAACCTGCGCCCGACGGACTACTTCAACGTCGTGCTTTTCTCGGGCGACTCCACGGTACTTTCCGAGCAGCCGCTGCAGGCGAATCTCGAAAACACGATGCGTGCGATGGACCTCATCGACCAGCAACGAGGGAGCGGTGGAACGGAGCTGCTCGAAGCGATGAAACGAGCGATGGATCTGCCGCATGAGAGCGGCGTATCGCGAAGTCTCGTCCTTGTTACCGACGGATACATCTCCGCCGAGAAGGACACGTTCGACTACATCCGCGACAACCTCGGACAGGCGAATATTTTCTCCTTCGGCATCGGTTCGTCGGTCAATCGTTACCTGATCGAGGGCGTCGCGAAGGCCGGTATGGGCGAGCCGTTCGTCATCACGAATGAGGCCGAGGCGAAAGCGACTGCGGCGAAGTTTCGCGAATACATCCAAAATCCGCTGCTGACCAACGTCCAGGTTCGGGCGAACGGATTCGACGTCTACGATGTGCAGCCCAAGTCTCTGCCGGATATGTTTGCCCGACGTCCGGTCATTCTCTTCGGCAAATGGCGCGGGCCGGTTCAAGGCACGTTCGACCTGACCGGCACGACAGGGCTTGGTGCTTACTCGAGCTCCATCGACGTAGCGTCCGTACAGCCGGACGAAAACAACCGTGCGATCAAGTATCTCTGGGCTAGGTCGCTGATCGCCGAGCTGTCCGATTACGGTGCAAGCAACATCGCCGACGAACAGATCAAACAGATCACTTCTCTCGGCCTGAAATACAACCTGCTCACGCAGTACACGTCGTTCATCGCGGTCCGCCAAAAGATCGTGAATCCGAACGGCGACGCGAGCGATGTGAACCAGGCCGTCCCGATCCCGCTCGGCGTCAGTGATATGGCGATCGGCAGCGAGCCCGGCCTGATCGTGATGATCACGCTTGCGATCCTGCTCGGAGCCTTCGGACTCATCCGACGAAGACTCGCTCTCACTCCGGCATTGAGTGTCGTTGCAAAATGAAGATCGCTGGACTTCAACAACTTAACGGTCGAGTAGTTGCACAAGGCTTCGTCGCTGCCGCGATAGCGTTTGCGATGAAGCTCTTCTACTCGACGTCGAGTGTCGACGATCTTCGTTGGATACTCGCTCCCACGACATTTCTTGTTGAGCTGATAACTCGCGAGAAATTCTGGTTCGAATCCCACGCCGGATACATGA
>DAIOWA010000451.1:0-3405 GCA_036758705.1 Pyrinomonadaceae bacterium
AAGGTGCTGACGGTTGTCCATCCGGACGATCGAAATTTTGTCGAAAAGTTTTTTGATGAGACTCGCCGTGCCGGTTCACGATATGAAGAGGAGTTTCGTGTTATTTATTCGGACGGGCGGATCGAATGGATATGTGCCGAAGGCAGATCGTACCTGGACGTGACCGGTCGGCCGGAACGGATGGTCGGTGTTGTTCAGCGAATAACCGAGCAGAAGCTGGCTGCGGAAGAGCTGGATCGCGTGTATGAACGCGAACGACGCGCCCGCGATGAGGCTGAGATCGCCAATCGGGCGAAAGACTTTTTCCTCGCGTTCGTATCGCACGAACTGCGCTCTCCGCTAAATGCCATATTGGGATGGTCACGCATCCTGCAAGCCCGTGAGGTTGACGATGCGACTCGCAAGAAGGCGTACGAGACGATCGAAAAGAACGCCAACATTCAGACGAAGCTGATCAATGACCTTGTCGATTCAACACGTGTTGCGACCGGCAAGATCAAGCTTGAATATCGGCAGCTTAATCTCGTCGATCTCGTGAAGAGCAGTTTTGAGGCTCAGCGTCCGGCGGCGGAGAATCAGGGGCTCGCTTTCGAACTCCACACTGAAGCGGATTCAGCTCCTGTGTTTGGCGATTACGGACGGCTGCAGCAGGCGATGGGCAATCTGCTGTCGAACGCGATCAAATTTACGCCGACGGGCGGTAAGGTTGATGTGTATGTCCGCTCGACGGAGGACACGGTGAGCGTCGTGGTTGAAGACACCGGCCAGGGCATTGATCCGATCGAGCTTCCCGACATCTTCAAACAATACGCTCAAGGGGATTCGGAACGCGTCAGGCGAAGCGGTGGACTCGGGCTCGGTTTATCGATCGTGAATATTCTCATCACGAAACACGGAGGCCGGGTTACGGCCGAAAGTATGGGGATAGGACATGGTTCGCGGTTCGAAGTGACGCTTCCGCTGACGACAGGCACCGCTGCCGCCGAACCCGCCGAGATCCCTGTGCAGCGGGATACGGGCAAGCGGCTCGACGGTTTCGACATTCTTATCGTCGAGGACGATCCGGATTCGCGCGAGGTGCTGCAGCTATTTTTGGAGCAAAGCGGAGCCTCGGTCCGCACGGCTGATTCGGCGCGGTCCGCGATGAACCTTTTCAGTGATGTGCGAGCGAAACGTCCTGACATCCTGATTTCCGATCTCGCGATGCCCGACGAGGACGGCTATTCGCTGATATCGCGCATCCGCCAGCTTCCGCCCGAAAAAGGCGGCCAGATACCTGCCCTCGCCCTTAGCGCATTCGCCTCAGCCGAAAGCCGGCAACGAGCTTTCGATGCCGGCTTCCACAGATATCTCACCAAACCCTTCGAACCCGGCCTGATCGTCGATCAGGTAGTCGCGTTGAGGAAATTGGGTGAGGAAGAATCCTCAGTCTAACCTTTCAGGTTTCTTGCTCGATCTAATAGTTCGAGAAACTCGCCGCGATATCCCTTCAGATCGCTCGACACGGCCGAAGACGCAAGCCGCTTTGCCATCGAAAAATCAGCATGGCCGCGATATCGCGAGTCGCGAAGTAACAGCCCGAATTGCACGACCGCCGCAGCGAAACGGAGATTCTCGGACGCCGAATCGATCGTTCGCGCAACATCGAGGACTCCCATTGTAAGCAGCTTGCTTTGATGGCCCGCGGGTTCTTTGTATCTCAGCTTCACCGTCATCAGCTCATTGGCAAAACGAGTGTCCGATCGCTCCGTCTCGGAGTATTTCAGTTCGATTCCGTCATTCTCGACCGCTACTCCAGCGGGCACGACTTCGTAGATCGCAGTCACCGAATGACCCGCTCCGATCTCGCCGGCGTCCTTTTTATCGTCGTTGAAATCACGATCGGCCAGGAGACGATTCTCGTATCCGATCAGCCGATAACCGGCGACAAGTGCCGGATTGAACTCGACCTGGATCTTCACATCCTTGGCGATCGTCAGCAGCGTTCCCGCGACCTGTTCGCCAAGCGCCTTGCGGGCCTCGTCGCGCGAATCAATGTAGGCGTAATTGCCGTTACCCTTGTTCGAGAGCTTTTCCATCATCGAATCGTTGAGGTTGCCGGTGCCGAACCCGAGGACGGAAAGAAAGATGCCACTCTTGCGTTTTTGTTCGATAAGGCTGACGAGAGCATCGTCGCTGGTAGTACCGACATTGAAATCGCCATCGGTCGCGAGGATCACGCGGTTGTTGCCGCCCTGGATAAAATTGTTGGCGGCGACGGTGTATGCGAGGTTGATGCCATCGCCTCCGTTCGTAGATCCGCCGGCCTCGAGCCGATCGAGTGCGGCGAGGATCTCGCCTTTGTTGCTGACGGCCGTCGACGGCAGTACGAGTCCGCTCGAACCTGCATAGACCGCGATGGCGACGCGATCCTGCGGTTTTAGCTGACTTACCATCATCCGCAGGCCGTCCTTGAGAAGCGGAAGTTTGTCGGGCGAGTTCATCGACCCGGAGACGTCGAGCAGGAACACGAGATTCGCGGGCGGCGTGTTGTCGAGGGCGATCTTCTTTCCCTGCAAGCCGATCTGCACCAGTTTGTGCTTTGTATTCCACGGACAGACCGCGGTTTCGGTGGACACCGAGAACGGCACATCGGAGACGGGCTGCGGATAATCGTATTCGAAATAGTTGATGAGTTCTTCGATGCGCACGGCGTCCTTCGGCGGCAGTTGGCCGTCCCTCAGGAACCGGCGGACGTTTGCGTAGGAGGCCGTGTCAACGTCGATCGAGAACGTCGAAAGCGGCGCCCGGCGGGCTTCGAGGAATGGATTTTCGTTGATCTCGGCGTATCGCTCGCCGGCTGTTCCATCCTCTCGCGACGCGTGATCCATCAGGGGCGACCCGGCTACAGAGTTCGTCGCAGCTTTTGCGTCGGCCACTTCCATCGGCTGTGGTCCGGTTTGCCTTGCCGAGTTGGCGTTGCTAACAGATGCCGAGTCGCCGCCGCATGCGGAAAGGATCAAACTGGAAAGAACAAGGAGGCCCAGTAGCCAACGGGAAGAGATAATCGTTTCCTGTCTCATTTTTCTACGCTCCGAAGTTTGTAAATTAAAAGGCTCGCGCCTGTCCCATGTGGACAAGAACGAGCCTGAATTCGGAACTTGCAGGAAATCTCTGCTATTTTTCTCGATGCTTGATAAGCAGTGGAACCGAACCGGGAAGATAGTTGTATTCGCGAATCACCAATTCGGTGACTCCAGACACACTATCGTCGAACACGATCGCGTGGGCGTAAAAGTTCTGATCGGAAACCCGCAATCCTTGCCACCCCAATGGGTTACGCCAAGTCACTTTTTGACTTGCGGAATTACCGGACACGAACACATCTTTGAGAAGACCATAGTGAATGATCTCCCTTTCATTGGG
>DAIOWA010000452.1:0-3401 GCA_036758705.1 Pyrinomonadaceae bacterium
GCACGTTAGTAAGGGCGTAACATCCAAGTTGAGCGTTACGCCCTTACTAACGTGCGGGCTTCTGCATTACAACCCAATGCCCTTACTTCGTGCGGGCTTCTGCATTTTTTAGCGTTCTTCGATCGGTACGTACTTTTGATCGCGGGCTCCGATGTATTCGGCGCGGGGGCGGATCAGTTTGTTGTTGCCGTACTGTTCGAGGATGTGGCCGGTCCAGCCGGAGATGCGGCTGACGGCGAAGATGGGCGTGTACATATCGAGTGCGATGCCCATCAGATAGTAGGTCGAAGCCGAGTAAAAATCGACGTTAGGGTACATTCCCTTTTTCTCGAGCATAAGCTGCTCGATCCGCTGCGACATATCGAACCACTTCTGCTCGCCCTTTTTGTCCGCCATCTGCTTCGAGAATTTACGGAGCCAGGTGGCACGCGGGTCTTCGGTTTTGTAGACGGCGTGACCGATACCCATGATCTTCGTCTTGGTTTCGAGAGCGTTTTCGACGAACGCATCAACGCCCGCAAGCTCGCCTATCTTGAGGAGCATCTTCATCACGTTGGTATTCGCACCACCATGGAGCGGGCCCGAGAGAGCCGCTATTCCCGCAGTAACCGCACCGTACATATCCGCCAAGGTTCCGGCGACAACGCGAGTCGTGAAGGTCGAGGCGTTCAGCTCGTGGTCAGCGTGCAGGATCAGGGCGATGTCGAACATCCGAGCTTCGTCAGCTTCGGGCTTTTCACCGCGAAGCATATAGAGGAAGTTTTCGGCGATCGAGAGATTTTTGTCAGGGGCGACAACGTCCTTACCGTTGCGGATGCGATCCCACGCGGCGGCGAGCGTACCGATCTGGCTGGTAATGCGTACCGCGGCTCCCACGGCGTGTTCCCGATCGGTTCCCTGGCCTTCAGGGTCGTAGAGATCCAGCGACGAAACAGCCGTCCGAAGGACATCCATCGGATCCGAAGCCTTTGGATACTGCTTCATTAGCTCGATGACTTCTTTCGGGGCCTCGTAGTTAGCACGAAACTTAGCCGTCAACTCGTCCAGTTCATCCTGTTTGGGAAGGCGGCCGTTCCACAAAAGGAAAACGACCTCTTCGAACGTCGAATTCGTTGCGAGGTCGTGGATATCGTATCCCTGATAGATCAATTTCCCTTCTTCGCCGTTAACGTCGCCGATCGCACTCTGTGCGGCGACCACTCCTCTTAGTCCTGCGGCGGCCGATGATTCTGTTGCTGTACTCATTGTTGTAAACCCTGCGTTCTAAAGAATTATCTGCAATCTTTCATATTAGCGAATCAGGGCTCACGCGACAAGTTTAGAAGCAAAAGCCCGCGAACCTGCCGTAAAAAGGAGGAAAACGGCAAGTATCGCGGACCTTTGTACTACGACTTTGTTCTAGCGGATCTGCGTCTCGTAAGAGGTCTTGATCCGAAGCTGCTGCGATTGATTCAGCTTGATGTGCTTGCCTCGTTCGATCACGACCGCTCCTACTCCAAATGCGGCTCCTACTCCCGCTCCAACTGCCATTCCAACCGGTCCGCCAAACAGGCCAATGCCTGCGCCCGTTCCGGTCGCGACGCCAATCTTCAGCGAGTCCGATTTGATCGAGCTTTTGCCGATCGCGGTGCCTTCGGTGTCGACTGTCTTGACGTTATCTCCTTTAACGGGAAGCACTTCCGTGAGGATGGCGTCGAAATTGGTCCAGCGCCGTTCGTTGACTACAAGGCGGTCGAATGACAGCAGCATCTCGGATCGGCGTTTGATGCGGCCGGGCTTGGTGACCTTATCGACGTGGCCTTCGATCCTCGCTCCGGCGATCTCGACCGGCGAGACGATCTTGGCGGTGAATTTATCGCCTTCGCGATTACGCTCGGTGTCCATTGCTTCGTCGAGTTCGAGGATGATCTCGGTATCGCGGGGGATGATGATGACCGGATCGTCCGTCGATGCCACGTACGCGACCTTCTGGATCGTCGGACGCTGCGGTTCGGGCTGCGGAGCCGCGGGCGGCGGGTCTATAGCAGCTGCCGGGCTTTCAACTACCGGCGAAACAGCGGTTTGAGTCTCTGCGACCGGCTCTTTGACGGGTTCGACGATCGGCTGTTTTGCCTGGGCCATGCCGCGGCGGCCAATGTTTACGGGTATGGCGGCGTCGAACGACTTCTTGCCAAAGCCGGTGTCATAACCGCTTTCGAAGCCCTGCTGATAGCCGTCCTTGTAATCTTCGATCGTGCCGTAATCCTTATTGAATGCCCGGTCGGCCTTGGCGTATTCCGGGTGGCGCGTGTAGTTCTTGTCGCTGCCGTCGATAATGTCGCGATAACCGGCCATATAGCCGTCGGAATAACCGGTGCGATAGCCTCGCTGCAGGGCGATCTTGCTGGTGTCCTGGCCGTGTGCGGTCATCGGCAGGGCTATAAATGAGAAAAGGGCTGTGGAAAAGATCAATGACAGGCTCACTAAACCTCGTGCTAGCTTCATTTGCGGCTCCTTTTTAATGGTGGAATTACGACAAGAAACGGTTTGTCTGCAATAGTTATACACAACTGCTTAAGATTTTACAAGAACTTTTATGCAGTATCTTAAGAATTTGCGATTCCGGAGCCCGAATCCTGTGGAAAAGATTCGACCCGCCGATGACAAATTATTCCAGCCTACGAGCCTTCAGCGAATTTTAAGTGAAGATTATTCCTTCCTTTGTAACCGCCTACGGTTTTTTCCAACGCCGGAGAACCGTCGACGCCGACACCGCCGCGAATCCGGCGGAAACACCCGTGCATCCGGCCCACCCCGATCGTCTCCAACGCCGACAGAATGGCGAGAGATCTCAAAAGCAATTTTGAATCTTTTCTCCCTTTCTCGGCGTGTTACCTGAGCATGAGGCCCATACTCAAATCTCTGATAATCAGTACCACCATCGTTGTCGGATATCCGATAGTAGTTATGGTCGTCCTGGCTCCTTTCGGAATTCTCTGGGGCGGGCCATATATCGATCGGGCGCTGAGCGCATTAATGATCCCGATGGGTCTTCCGCTGTTTATTATGGATTCGCTCTACCCGTCCGGGCTCCTGCCCAGAACGCCCGTCTTATTTGTTCTCGTCTGGTTCATCGCGTTCAACGCGACCCTCTATTACGTACCTGTCAGATTGCTCCTCGAATGGCGCGAACGGAAAACTCGATTGCGCTAACACTGCTACGGCCATGTCCAAATCCTGGATGATCACTGTGACTATTCTTGTGCTTGCTGGCGCGGGAATATATTTCGCTTCGCGCAGCCTGATCGAGTCGGGGTACGACTCTTGTGTCCTATCGATAGAGGACCGTATCGGAGCTACGTTGTCGCTTCGCGAGTTCCAAGAGAAGATTCCGCTATCAGATGAATGGCGAGAACTGTCCG
>DAIOWA010000453.1:0-3399 GCA_036758705.1 Pyrinomonadaceae bacterium
AGATCCGTATCAAAGATACCGGCCGCGATAGCATTCACCGTAATGCCGAAGTTCGCGGCTTCCCGTGAGAGACACTTGGTAAATCCGATCATAGCGGCCTTTGAGGTCGCATAATGAACGGACGTCGGGAGTGCCCGGATGGCTCCGATGCTGGTGACGTTCAGGATGGTGCCCGCACGCTGGCGGATCATCTGCTTATAAAAGGGCTTCGTAACGGCGAACAGGCTATTGACGTTCGTATCGACGACCCAATCCCACGATTTGTCCGTGGTGGTAGCGAAGTTATCACCCTTATTGACCGCGGCGTTGTTGACTAGGATCTCGACAGTATCCCATTGGTCGTGTATCTCTCGGGCGACACGTTTCATCCCGACGCGGTCCGTAACGGAAACCTTAAACGCGAGACACTTTCGGCCAAATCCTTCGACCCTTGCCTTTACCTGTTCGGCCAGGTCGTCGCTGGAATGGTAGTTAAAGGCAACGTCCGCACCCTCGCGTGCAAATACCCCACAAAGCGCAGCTCCGATACCGCGCGTGCCGCCTGAAATGAACGCGTGTTTTCCTTCGAGTAATAGACTCAATCGAGGTTCTCCATAGAATTAGAAATCATCGCAAAAGGTAAGGTTAATGAAATGAGGGGAAAGTGACAAGTAAAGGTCGGCTTCTGCCCTGCCCGACATGGCATTGTTCTTGCAACACCGTTGGCTCGGGGACGAGCCAAAATGGTTCGAGTCTCGTAAAGTAATGATGGCAAAGGCACACTACTCTCGGGTAATTGACACAATGCTCAATTTCGTCATCTCCCTGGTGACGCTTTTTGGCAGATGCGAGCGATATCTTCGAGTTCTGTATTGACCTAAGTCCGCCTCCCTATATGTTTACTCACCTGAATACTAAGGCGATGCATTTGGCCATCGTCGAGCGGTTCATTACCCAACTCGAGCTGAATCTTCTTCGCACCCCCAAGTGCGGTGACGAGCTATCTAAGATCAAGCGAGCGCTTGCTGACTTAAACGAGTTATCAAAAACTGGTGTGCCTGAGAGTGTCCACGAACGAACGAGACAGCAGATCGAGCTGGTGCTCGAAAGCTGGCAGGCGAACCTTGCTAATCGTGACGAGAAGATCGAGGCATATCATATTCGCAGGCACTGCGACGGACTCCGCATGTCGCCCAAGCAATCAGTATATGTTGCCCTGATGCGTTTCTATCGCGACATACCTCCGTCGCGCCAAACACAGAGTAAATTCGACCTTGTGCTGACCAGATGTTTCAGTTCGCAGGTAAGTGACATGTTTCGCTCGATGACCTTGAGCCGCGAGGAAGTGGAGGAGAAGATCCATGCACTATATAAGAGTTGGGATCAGACAGACTATCACCCCGTTGCTGATTCCGCCGCCGCACTGAAGTTTGAAGAGTTCATTGAAGAGAACGATGCCCTTCTTGATTTCACAGCCCTGACGGCAAGCCGGCTTTTCGACCGCATCCGGGAGTACAAGGCGTCTCTCGGCAATTTGTTTCTGGAGCCGCAAGTTGCTGCCGCCGCTGTGGAATGCAATATAGTCGTTGGAAATCAATTCAACGGTCTAATGGCACGCGAAAACGAGAGCCTGGGAGAAAGATTCGGTACTGAGTTCGATTTTGCGGGAACGCTCCAGGATACATCTCCAAATGCCGGTGAACGAGTCACTGAGGCTCTGAGAGAAATGGACAAGCAGGAACCTTTGCTTTCGGGCAAATCAACTGACGAAGACCTCAGACTGATCCTTTCAGTGATCGACCTTTCAACTCCTGGCGAACGATTGGAATCAGGATTACCTAATTAGCCGCGGCGGCTCGCTGCTCAGATGGGATAATGTCGAGGATCTCGCGGACGATCGATTCAGTCGAGTTTGGGATCGACATTCCTGCGGTCGCATTTCTTAGCGCAGAATACCGAACCGTATCGGTGGAGAGACTTCGAACGACCGACACGATATCGGTGGTTTTTTCCAGCAGTATACCAGCGCCTTTTTGCGATAGAAGTCGAACCGTCCCTGCTTCCTGCGGCATCGGCGGCGTGGTCGTATCGGCAATGATCGGAAGACGGCATGCTAGTGCCTCAAACGTAGTGAGTCCGCCGAGTTTCGAAACCATCACATTGGCGGACTGCATCAGTTTTTCGATCTCTTCCGAATAACCGATTACCTTCACAGGAAATTTCGCTGACTTCGCCAATTCTTCGGCTTCTCGTTTCAGATCTTCGTTCTTGCCGGCAAGAAAGATAGCCTGAACATCGAGTTCGCCGCGGACGAGTTCCTTGAAGATCGCGGGAATGTTCCCGCCGCCGATCCAACCCGCGTTCACAAAGACCGTAAATTTATCGGGATCGAGCCCGTAGGCGCTCCTGGCTTCCTGAGCGACCTTTTCATCGACCTCGCAAAATTTCGGATCGACCGGCATTCCTGAGATCTTGATGCGCGATTCGGATACACCGTAATCCATCAATTGCCGTTTCGCTTCATCGTTAGCGACGAGGTAGAGCGACACGTCATCGCAAGCCCAACCTTTCCAGAATCCGTAACACGGATCGGTCACAACAGTTACGAGGGGGATCTGATCGGAAAGATTAAGTTCGCGAAGAATGCGGGCAAAGATATGCTGCGTCAACGGATGAACGCTCACGACGACATGCGGACACCACCTTTCGAACGAGTCCTTCAGCGGAACAATGCACCGCTTCATGAAAAACTCGTGCTGCTCGGGACGGAAACGATTCACAGCCCAGTAGAGGTACTTCATCCAGCCCTGCTTGTTGCGCAGCAGCCAGTTGTAAACCCTTACCAGTTTTTCCGTAACGTGATGCGATTCCTCGATCGCCTTGATGGTCCTCACCGCCAGCGATTCCCCATGCCAAAATCTCTCCAGCCCGTCGGCAAGCGTCTTCGCCGCCGACCGGTGGCCTCCACCTGTGTCGGATGAGATGATAAGAATTTTGGGGGTGTTCTGCTGCATCTTTGCAGAAGCCCGCGCGTCAGCAAGGGCTTAATTATCAACTCGGTGTTAAGCCCTCGCTCACGCGCGGGCTTCCGCATCATTAAGCCTTTAAAGCAACTTCTCTGGCTCCCGCAAATCCGCCGACCTTTGCGGCTTTTTTCATCTGGCTTTCGAGTTTCTTGATCTTTACCAGATGTCCCGCGTTGAACGGAAGCGACGGATAGTAGCAGTTCGATTCGTGCGTGCAGTAGCATCCGGCTCCGGCTTCTTTGCGTCGGACGTTCATCGCGTCGGTGTTCCAGGCGGCCTGGAAATCCCAATCGTAGTCGCGAAGATTCAGCACGTCCGGCTTGTTCTCACACGATGAGAGCACGCCGTTGTCATAGATAACCGCACCGGCGCTTCCGGCGTAGCACTTGAGCTG
>DAIOWA010000454.1:0-3392 GCA_036758705.1 Pyrinomonadaceae bacterium
CGGTTTGGGGGAAAGAGGCCGTTCAGTTTTTGGACGGCATGATCTCGAACGATATGAAAACGCTCGAGGACGGCCAGCAGATGCTCGCCGCCTTCCCGAACGCCCAAGGCCGCCTTCTGGCGGTCGCGAGAATCCTGCGGCAAGGCGACCGGTTCCTGATCGACACGGAAGAGGCCACGCGCGAGAAGGTTTTTAATAACCTCTTCCGTTTTACCTACGCGGGCGATTTCTTTGTTGAAGACCTGAGCGAGCAGTATCGGTACTTTGAGATGTTCCCGGGAACGCAGGCGCCCTCGCCTGCATCGCCGCATCGCGGCGAAGACGACGCGGCTACACGATCCGTTCGTTTCTCGTCGGTACGTTCGGGTTCAGCGACCCTCGCGATCCCGTCCAACGATGTTGATCGACTCCCGGTTGGTATGTTGGGTGAGGTAGAAATCTCAGACGAAATCTACGAAACCCTCCGCATCGAATCCGGCATACCGAAATACGGCGTCGATATGGACGAGACAACAATCGTCCCCGAACTCGGCTTAGACGGGCTGATCTCCTACAACAAAGGCTGCTACATCGGCCAGGAGATCATCGCCCGCATCCACTTCCGCGGGCATGTTGCAAAGCGACTGACGGGGTTAATATTCAACGGAGATCTCGGCCTCGCGGCCGATGCAGGCGGGACGCCCGCGTTCCGGCCGACGGAGTTGACCGCCCTGGACGGCAAACCCGCCGGCCGCATCACTTCCATTACGTATTCGCCGAAGCTCGAAAAAACCATCGCACTTGCCTACGTCAGGTACGATTATCTTGCGGAAGGAACTGAGTTGAGGGTCGGTGAGGTTTCGGCGACCGTGAAGGACTTACCGTTTGTGCAGTAATGTGGCTCGTCCCGCTGGGAGCCGAGGATCCGACTCCTTAACGATTCTTTTTTCTTGTTTCGTGTCTTTCGTGGATAATTCCTGCCTTCGTTTTAAGCGAAGAGACCTATCCACGAAATGCACGAAAGAAGAAAGAAAACGAAGAAATAAGAACAACAGACCAACGGAGATTCGACGAATGTAAAGATAGGTAAAGTCCCGCAATTGCGGTCTGGGGATTGCGTTCTATCAGTGTCGGCAGATGCCGGAAACTCTCCTTATATTTTCGGATTCAGGGGGAACAATGATGAAAGCCTTTATACACAGATCGATCTCAATATTTGGACTTCTTATACTCGCGGTTTCGGCGGCGACGGCTCAGCGGCAGAGTTTGGGGAATGCTGAATGGAAGCTGACGGAAGCGTATGGACAGCGGGCTCGGCAGACGAACGCGAAGCTGGACTTTACTGACGATCTCACGCGGTTCACCGGTAATGGCGGCTGCAATCGGATCTTTGGACCGGTAACGATCTCGGCTGACCGTATGAGATTCGGGCAGATCGGCTCGACACGGATGATGTGCAAGCTCGCACCGGGAAGCGTGCCTGAGACAACGGTGCTGCGTGGATTGAATGCGACTCGGAAATACTCGATCGCCCGCGGCGTACTGACATTGATGGATGGTCGCGGCAGTGTTTTGCTGCGGTTCCAGCGAACCGATCGCGGCCAAGGCAACGACGGCAACAACGGAAACGGCGCGGCTCAGAAACTCGACGATCAGCGATGGGTGCTTGAGCAGATCGGCAATCGGCAGACGTATGTTCCGATCCGCGGCGTCTTTATGAACTTCGACAGCAGCAAGCGATCGGTGGGCGGCAATACCGGATGTAACACTTTCGGCGGCAGCTACTCGGCTTCGCGAAATAGGATCTCGATGACGAACCTGATCTCGACGATGCGTGCCTGCATCGAAGGCGGAAAGATGCAAACCGAACGCGAACTCCTCGATGGCCTGCGTCGCGCGGACACCTTCGAACTCACGAACGACAACCGTCTGAAGCTCTACGACAACGGACGGATCCTACTCACCTTCCGCGGCGAGCGAAAGTGATCAATGTTGACAACCTAAGAGCAAGAAGCGGGCGTGACGATCACGTCCGCTTTTCTTCTTTTTCTTCTTTCGTGCATTTCGTGGATAATTTCTCTTTCATAAAAGAATCTATCCACGAAATACACGAAAGAAGAAATAAACCCGAAGAAACTATGGAAAAAAGACACGAGGTTCGAGATCCGGAGAACGTGTACCTGGCGGATGAAACATATGAAGTCGTTGGAGCCGCGATGGAGGTTTACTACAAGCTTGGAACGGGCTTTCTGGAGCACGTCTATCATCAAGCTTTATCGATCGAATTCGGCCTGAGAGAAATACCGTTTCGTTCTCAGGAAAGATTCGTCATCGACTACAAAGGTCACATCCTCGACCGCGAGTATGTGGCCGATTTCTTTTGCTTCGAAAGCATCATCGTCGAGATCAAGGCAATTGCTGCCCTCTCGCCGGTCGATTCCGCTCAGGTGATAAACTATCTGAAAGTAAGCGGATGCCGTGTTGGATTACTATTCAATTTCGGCAGCCACGGGAAATTGGAGTGGAAGAAACTTGTGATCTGATTTTTTCTTCTGTTTCGTGTTTTTCGTGCATTTCGTGGATAGCTTCTTCGGCAGCTTTTAGCCGATCACAATTACGAAAAAGAGTTATCCACGAAAGGCACGAAATAAGAAAACAAGAAGAAGAAGAAGAAGAAAAGCAAGAAGCTAGAGTAGGGAATGAACGTGGCTCAGATAAACAACGAAGAATTGGACATTGACCTGCCGAACGCGAAGTTGGCGTATACCATTATTCAATCGCTGCTGCAGGCGAACGAAAGCTTGAGCGATCTGCTCGTCGTGATGGCACACGCGTTGGACGAAGACGTGACGAAGGCCCTTACGATGACCGGCGAATGGCAGAAGTACCTCGAATCGAAACGCGAGCTTGAGGTTACGAAGGAACAGATCGAGAAGTTTACGGAAGTCTTGAAGGCAATGGATCACTAACCACTAACCACTAGTCTCTATCCACTGAAGAGTACTGATCTTCAGTGAATAGTGGATAGTGACAAGTGGATAGTCAGGAATTGAATGTACGATCTTCTTATCATCGGAGCAGGACCCGCGGGGATATCGGCGGCGTACGAGGCGAAGCGGGCGGGGCTGGATTATGTTGTGATCGAGAAGGGGTTGATCGGGAATACGATCTATCACTATCCGGTCGGGTTGACGGTCTTTTCGACAACGAACGAGCTTGAGTTTAACGAGGGCGATCTGAAACCGGCTCGTGAAAAGCCTACGCGTGAGGAGCTGCTTTCTTATTACGTGCGGTTCGTGCTTGATAACGAGTTGAATGTACGGACGGAGGAGACGGTTCTCGATGTAATGCAACTCCAGCCCGCGAACGCTCTGCTCATGGGCGAGGCGTCTCAGCGCGTTTTTAACATTGTG
>DAIOWA010000455.1:0-3385 GCA_036758705.1 Pyrinomonadaceae bacterium
GAGCGTTGAGGATTACGCGAAGTTCCTCGAAAATGCGGCAAATACGCATCCGATAGGCAGAGCGGGAAAGCCCGAAGAGGTCGCGGAATTGATATATTTTCTCGCTTCCGACAATGCTAAATGGATCACGGGAGTCACTTACGCTATTGATGGCGGACGTGCTGAAACTTGTGCCAGATAGTTAGGCAATTTGTCCAAACGGTTCACGTCACCAACTGAAGGCCGTGAAACTCAAACTTTTACCAAGCAGCTTCGAACAGGACGGTGTGGCGTCGCCGCGGCAGCATCTTACGTGTTTTCTTATTGACGGAAAGGTTGCGGTGGACGCAGGAAGCCTTGCGATGGCTGTTACTGCGGAAGAGCGTTCGGCGATCCGGGACATTGTCATAACGCACGCTCACCTCGACCACATCGCTGGCCTTCCTCTTTTTATTGATGACCAATTCTCAGAGCTGACGGAAGCGGTTCGGATCCACGCTACCTCCGAGGTGATAGAGGTGCTTGAACGCGATGTTTTCAACTGGTCCGTCTATCCGCGGTTCTCGGAGCTTGAGAACAACCTTGGAAAGGTTTTGGAATACCGCCCGTTCGTACAGGGAAGCAGCTTTCTCGTCGGGAACCTTGTATTTGAATCAGTGGAGGTTAATCACAAGGTTCCGTGCTCGGGTTTCATCATATCCGATGATTCCTCGTCGATCGCGTTTACCGGCGATACCGCTAATATGGATTCATTTTGGAATGCAGTGGCGAACCGAGATCTTTCCGCCCTCCTGATCGAGTGTGCATTCCCAAATGAACTAGCCGAATTGGCTGAAACGTCGTGTCACTTGACTCCCGTCACACTTGCAACCGAATTGGATAAATTTAAGGATCCGAATTGCGAGGTTTTTATCATCAACATCAAACCGTCGTATAGAGAGTCAGTACTCGCGGAGATCGCATCGCTACAAAACAACCGCATTAAAGATCTACAAGTCGGGCGAACCTATGAATGGACTCGGGAATCATTTAGTCAGGCCACGTAGGAAGTTGATGGGTTCAAACGCACCCTCGCGGTGTTCGTCAGGAAAGTCGTGAAGTTCGACCCGGCCATTTGAAAGTACGCGTTTGACGACGAACGTCCGTTCATCGCGGGAGCGTCCGGGCATTACCTCGGCACGAAAGGTTACACGCATCTCAGGGCGGGCCCATATCCTGACATTTCGATTCTTGGCGGACGATGTTCCTCGACTAAAGATCCCCATCTAATTGTTCCTTCTTTTTGTGTTTTACCTTACGTCGGGCTGGGTGAATTTTCGATTCCGGCTTTTCGTCACCGAGCTTCTGACTCGGCGGAGCTGTCGGCTTTCGAATACTTTCGAAAAGCGTGGGATCTAGCCTTTTCTTTCGCTTCATCGATGGGATTATAGCAAAGGTCACCGCAACTGTTTAGAGATTGACAATTTAGGGCAAAATCAAGAATATATAGGTCTCTTTTCGGGCATACGCATTACTGATAGTTATTGTTAGATCAATTCCGTTAATGAAGCGAGAGCGACGGCTAAACGATCCGAGGCGGCGACCGTATTGGCTGCCGGCTTCGACATATTATTTCCTGATGACCGCTGTTGCGATCGCCGTTTTTTTTCTGGTGTGGGCGATCCTTGCCGAAGCTAAGGAGGAGAACCCGTGGATCGCGGCGGGGCTCGTTGCGAGTACTTCGATGATCGCTGCTATCGTTGTTCGCGAGGTGATCCTTCGCCATCGAAGGCATGCGATCTTTCTTGCCCAAAAACGCTTAGATAGATCCGTCCTCTCCATTCCGGTTCCGGTCCGGCAGGAAGAGCCAAACAAGCTGACGCTGGAACGGAACGCGATCCTCCTTGGCGAGATCACCAGGAAATCCGAGGCTGCGAAGGTGCTGGGACATTTTCCGGAAAGTCATAGGGAAGTTTTCGAGCTTTGTGCGCAATACATATCGGTAGCGACAAAAGAACTCCCGAATATTGGCGTGGGTTCGCCGAGGCTTGCGGCCATACAGCGAGGGCGTGCCAAGGTCGAGTCCCTGCATAAGGAACATATGCTGCGGTGGGCGGAGATCGAGATCCGCAGCAGTATAGCTTCAGTTGAAGACGAGCGATTCTCGAGCAAATTGGATCGAGCCAAGAAGGCTCTTCGCGTAGCGGTTGTCGCTCTAGAGAGTTATCCGGACAATTCGGATCTGATAAATTCCCGGCTGGCGATCGAGGATTTCATTCTGTCGATGAGGATCGGCCAAGCGGTTCAGCGAGCAGAACGAGCAGAGGGGCGAGGTGAGCTTGAGAAAGCTCTAGATGGGTTTATTGAGGCGAAGAGGCTTATGCAAAAGCGTCCGTTTCCTTTGGACGAGGAGGAAAAGGTCACAGCGAAGATCGAACAGATCACAAGTGCGATCTAGACTTGGTTTGCCCTTAACGCGGAGAAATTGCCGAAACCTAAGTATTGTTTCTATGTTTGTACAGAAATGCCCTAGCTGCCGAAGTACGAAGATCCGGCGAGGATATCGACCTACCGGATTATTTTCGAGGTTCGTCTTTAGGTACAATCTTTTATGCGACGGCTGTAACTTGGAGTTTCGCGGGTTTGCGTTTCCGCGCCCAAGTCCTCGGGGATCTCGAAACAAGAAAAAGACCAAGACTCAGACGGCTGAGTCGAACGGCTAGAAGATCTAAGTGTTTAACCGCCCTTTTCTCATCACGGCTTTCATGTCGCTGGCCGCATTCTTGTGTAACTTTTCAAACACGTTTTCGCAATCGAACGATCCCGGCGAGATGATTCATCCTGGTGATCTGATCGAGGTCGACGAACTGGGCGGGTTCGAATACGATTGGCGAGGACGGCTAAATCCTGAAGGATTTCTTGACGGATCGGCCAAGATCGTCGATCCGATCTTCGGACTCTGCAAGACACCGGCCCAACTGGCAGATGCGATTCGAGAGGTATACGCGAAAACGCTACGCGACCCGCGGGTGGTTGTACGCATCCTTGATCGCAGTCAAAGGCCCGTCGCGATCTTGGATGGGGCGCTACGGCAGCCGATGCGGTTACAGATTCGCCGGGAAGTCAGGCTGAGTGAATTATTTGTTATCAGCGGCGGTTTCACGGACAGGGCAAGTGGAGAGATCACGCTGCTTCGCCCGTCGGGTCAAAATTGTGATTCGGGAGCCGACAAGTCTCCTGTTACCAAGATCCGGATCAGCTCGATATTATCTGGCGATAAGGCGGCAAACGCCGTCGTCCGCAGCGGCGATCTTGTTACCGTCGAGTCGGTTCCGCCCGTATATGTGATCGGTGGGGTGAATCGCCCTGGAAAAGTGGATTGGAGGGAAGGAGCGACCGTGTCGAGGGTTGTGGCTGCGGCGGGCGG
>DAIOWA010000456.1:0-3382 GCA_036758705.1 Pyrinomonadaceae bacterium
GCTCTTTTCCTTCTCGACTGCATAATCAAACACGTGGCGTCCCGCATTCCACTGAAATTCGCCTTTCGGGTTGATGTAGGGTGCCGAATGTTCCTCAATGGCGGCAGACGCGTTGGCTCGTGTTTCGATCAGCGGCACGGTGAACGCCTGATCCTTCTTCACAGGCTCGGCAGTGTGCTCTTCGCCGGACGCCTTGACCTTCTTATTCCACCCGGTCACAGGCACCAAGCCGGAATTGTATTTATCCGTGTATTCGATCGCCTTGATACCGAGGAAGGTTGCGCCGAAGAGCATTGTCAGCACGATCAGGATCACCTGCATGTTCCGGTTGCCTTTCTGGGCATAATATACCGTCAAGGCCATCGTCAAACTGCTGACGATCAGGACAAGTGTATTAAGGCCGCCCCAGAAAGCGTTGAGGTGATTACTCGCCTCGGCAAACGCAAGCGGAAACCGCGAGCGGAGAACCAGATAGGCGCAAAACAGGCCCCCGAAAAACATGATCTCCTGCACGAGGAACACCCACATTCCAATAGAGACGCTTTCCTCCTGCTGCTTCATGTCCTCGAACTGGTGCTGTAAGCCCGGTGCGTGGTAATGAAATTCTTCGTGATGTGTGTCTGAATGTGTAGCCATTACATTAATTTCAAACAGGATATACAGGCTATACAGGATGATCAGGATGGTTTGAAATCGTGTTTATCCTGTTCATCCTGTTTGAATTACACTACGGTAGAAACCTGATCTCTACGTCGAGCTCCTTCAAGGTCGAGTCCGCTCTCTTCACCAAACTCGTATGCTTCCCATGTGACAACCGGCGACTTCACGAAGTTCTCGGTCGGCGGCGGCGAAGTCGTGCGCCATTCGAGGCCGGGCAGCATCCACGGATTGTCGCCAGCCGGCTTGCCGTAGAACAGCGAGTGGACCAGGTAAACCAGCGGCATGAAGAACCCGACCGCAAGGACCGACGCTCCGGCGGTGGAAAAAATATTCAGTACCTGCATTTCTGCAGGATACGAAGCATATCTACGCGGCATACCCATGTATCCGAGAATGAACTGCGGGAAGAACGTCAGGTTAAACCCGATGAATACAAGCATTGCGGAGATCTTGCCCCAGAACTCCGAATACATCTTCCCGGTCATCTTCGGCCACCAATAATGCAATCCGCCAAGATAGGCGATCACCTGGCCGCCCACCATTACGTAGTGAAAGTGTGCGACGACGAAATAGGTATCGGTCACATGAACCGTCAAGCCGATAGATCCAAGAAACAATCCGGTGAGTCCGCCGATAAGGAACAAACCCATGAATCCAAGGCCGTAGAGCATTGGCGTATCGAATAAGATCGAGCCCTTGTAAAGTGTGGCCGTCCAGTTGAACATCTTGATCGCAGACGGTATCGCCACAACCATCGACAGGAACGAGAAAACCAGGCCGGCGTAAAGCGACTGACCGCTGACGAACATATGGTGGCCCCAGACGAGGAAGCCGAAGACCGCGATCCCGATCGACGAAAAGGCGACAAACTCGTAACCGAATATTCTCTTGCGCGAGAAGTTTGCAACCAGTTCACTGACGACGCCCATACCCGGCAACACCATGATGTAAACAGCCGGGTGCGAATAGAACCAGAACAAATGCTGGAACAGGATCGGATCGCCGCCTATGGCAGGATCAAAGATGCCAACGCCGACGGCCCGTTCGATTGCCAAAAGTAGCACAGTGATCGCGATAACCGGGGTGCCGAGGATCATCACCAGGCTGACCGCATACATCGACCAAACGAACAGCGGCAGGCGGAACCATGTCATTCCCGGAGCCCGCATCGTGTGGACGGTGACGATGAAATTGAGGCCTGTCAGGATCGAAGAAAATCCATTGATAAATATCCCTAGCCCGACGGCCATCACGTACGAGTTTGAGAACGTGGTGCTGTATGGCGTATAGAACGTCCATCCCGTATCGACGCCGCCCTGCAGTAGAGCGTAGATCGTAACTATGCCCCCGACCCAGTAAATATAAAGGCTAAGCAGGTTGATGCGCGGCAGAGCAAGATCTTTCGCCCCGATCATGATCGGCAATAAGAAATTGCCGAGCACCGCCGGTATCGACGGGATCAGGAAAAAGAAGATCATCAAAATGCCGTGCTGAGTGAAGACCTTATTATAAGTCGCCGACGTAAGCAGATCCGTTTCCGGCGTGAGCAGTTCGAGCCGGATAGCTCCCGCATAGAGTCCGCCCGCCATAAAGAACATCGAGACAGTGATCAAGTACATGATCGCTATCCGCTTGTGGTCTTTGGTCAGGAGCCATGATTTCAGCGAAAAACCATTGGTCAAGTAGTTGTCCTTTGGTATCGCCGGGATGCCCGAGCCTATTGCATCAACGTTTTGCATATTACCTTCTCAAACTATCTGTTACTGTTCGAATGCGTCGCGGCATTTGCGGCCGGAGCAGTTGCCGCAGTATTCGCTGTCGGAGACGTCGATGTCGACGTAGCGGCCGGCGGCGTCGCCGCCGATCCCGTAACACCGCTCAGCGACTTGATATACGCGACGAGTGAAACGAGTTGTTCTTCCGTCACCTGGCCCTTAAAGGTCGGCATGATCGGCTGATACCCCTCGACGATCTGCGAACTCGGATTCAGGATCGAGTTGCGAATATATTCATCCGTGACCTTTACGGTCTCGCCGCCAACAAGTTTTACGTCGTGGCCGAAAATGTTCTCAAGCTTGGCGCCGCGTTGATCTGCCCCGCCGGCATGGCACGAGGCACAGCCGAGTTTATTCTCGAACAGATCTTTCCCTTGCTGCACCGGTGTTTGGCCGGATTCATTACCGGCCAGCCAGTTGTCGAAATCACGCTGCTCCATCACATAGATCCAGCCGCCCATTCCCGAATGGTTAAGGCCACAATATTCGGCGCAGAAAAGATGATATTTCCCCGGTTTGGTCGCCTCAAACCATAGATACGTATACCGCCCGGGTACGACGTCGGCCTTGGTGCGGAATGCCGGGATGAAGAAATCATGGAGGACGTCCTCGGTAGTCATCGTAAGCTTGATCTTGCGTCCGACGGGAACGTGCAACTCATTGATCTCTCGTTGGCCGCTGGCATGCTGCAGCTTCCACATCCATTGTTTCCCGACGACATAAACGTCCATCCCATCGTCGGGGATCCGATACTGGTTGTAATACACGTACGCTCCGCCCAGGAAGATCGTCATCGAAACAATGAATGGAATTATCGACCATGTGGTCTCGAGCACGATCGACCCGTGTATTTCATCGGGCGTCGCATATTTTTCCTTCTCACGATATCGCACGCCGAAGTAGAAGATCGCCGCCACGATCGGGATCGTGAACGCAATGCTGACAAG
>DAIOWA010000457.1:0-3374 GCA_036758705.1 Pyrinomonadaceae bacterium
GTACCGCCCATCTGTTCGTCGCCGCGACTGTTGATGAAGTAGGTGCGGAACACGTCGCTGCCGTCGCGAATGAACGCATTCGTTCCGTGCCATTCGTCCACGCCGAAGTCCTTATCGAAGTCGTCTGTGATCGTGTACCACGGAATTTGGTTCCATCCCATCCGGTTCTTCAGCCTTTCGATATCAGGCTGAGGTGCTCGCGAGACGAATACGAGGCTCGTGTCGCGGGCGTGCAAATGCGCGGGATGCGCGACCTGATCGGCAACCATCGAACACCCGCGGCAGGCGTGGTCCGGCCAGCCGAAAACGCCATCCTCGTGAAAGGCTCGATAGACGATCAATTGTCGGCGGTTCGTGAACAGATCCAGCAGACTCTCGCGACCGTTCGGCCCATCGAATTCATACACTTTCTCAACCGCAAGCCATGGCATCCGTCTACGTTCGGCTGCGAGAGCATCTCGTGCCCGCGTCAGTTCTTTCTCTCTGACAAGGAGTTGACCGAGTGCCTCGGCCCACTCCTCACGCGAAACTACCTTCGGCTTTTCAAAGCCTAACTTTGCTGTACTCATACTTCTCTCCGGCGCATGATCTATTCAAATGGATTTGTGTCCGCGCTTGGACCGTAAACCGACGGCAGCGGAATATCGAGCGTACGCAGGTAGGTTGATAGCTGGCCGCGGTGATGGTAGACGTGATTCAGCATTACGGATCGCCAGAATGCCACTCGCGGCATCGCCATCAGAACCTTCTCGCCGTCCACTATTCGCCACTCGCCGAGCGCCTTTTCATCGCTGGTCGTCGCGAGGATCTCTTTTGCCTTTTTGGTATTTTCTTCAAACGCCGCAAGGATCACCGCACGGCTTGTTCCTTCGTTGTGAACGAAATCGGGTGCCGAGATAAATTCCTCATCAGTTCCTTGGGCGACACCGCCTTGAGTCTGAGCAATGTGCATCGCCAACTGCCCGACCGACATCGCTTTCGGGTGCGGCCGCCAATCCAACTTGTCGTCCGGCACGATCTCGAGCAGCCGTCTCGTCGCCGGTGCTTCTTGGTCGATCTCTGCTATGAATGCGTCGACAATTCGTTCTTTCTTTAACTCTGCTTGCATGATTGTTTACTCCTATTGATGTTGTATATACGTTAACTTGAACACACTCCCTAACGGTCGTGTTTCTGCCCGGCTTCGGCGTCGTCTTTGATCCGGAGCAACGTGCTCGACCAAAGCTCGGCAAACGGACCCATCCAACGTTCGTATATCTGCCGGATCGGCACAGCGTTGAGCGAGTTCACTCGCCGCCGCCCGTCCTCGCGCGTGATCACAAGCCCCGCGTTGCGAAGCACGTCGATGTGTTTCATCACCGCGTGGCGGGTCATATCCGGAAAGGCCTCGACGATCTCGGTCGTCGTCCGCGGCCCCGATCGCAGCACATCCAGTATCGACCGCCGCGTCGGGTCCGAAAGGGCCTTCCAGATCTGATCGTTGTCCTCTGTCATCCGTGGTTAAGAGATAGCTTTTGCAGCCTCAGGAAAATCGGCCTTCAGCATTTCGAGAATTTTCTTCCACCCTTCGCCGATCCCCTGACGATGATCATCGGCTATCATCCCGATCGCCCGATGACGCAGCGTTAAGTTAGTGCCGCCTGCGATCTTCTCGAGTTTGATCTCGA
Source organism: Pyrinomonadaceae bacterium (assembly GCA_036758705.1). GTDB lineage: Bacteria > Acidobacteriota > Blastocatellia > Pyrinomonadales > Pyrinomonadaceae > OLB17. The sequence goes on from DAIOWA010000457.1 coordinate 1,668, forward strand.
GATGGTTGATCGCCGGATACGACATAAACATCGGTCCGCTCAGCTCGATCAGCACCGGCGGTTTTATGACCTGCACGTGTCCCCAAAGATGCTGAATGCCTTCGCCGCGGTCGCGAAACCAGCGGCCGCCGGCCCATTCCTCCAGGATCATATTCAGCGAAGTCCCATCCCGCGCTGCGTTACCTTCACCAAGCCGGTGTAGTGTACGTTTATAAACATCACCGATGTCCGCTTTGATCTCCGTGCTCTGCTCGATGTCCAGGGTTAACTGTTCAAGATTCATATTGTTTGTTCACCTCCATTAAGTGAGGATATAGTAACGTAACGAGAAAGTTACGTCAAGAAATTTTTTCTACGGGAAACTACGTAATTCCGATCATTTGTGTATAAACTCGTTGACCAGACGCTAAACATTGTTGTTAAATAGTCTTAGCGTACTTGCGTTACGCCGTCCTGCCCGTCTCCGCTTTCTCACGCTCCCTAAAAATGGTCCTCACTCGGCTGTTTAGATCCGCGCTATTCGTGTATCTGACCCTCGCAGCGGCACTTGCCGTGGCGGGGCAATATAGTTTTGACACCTGGACGACGGATGATGGGCTGCCGCAGAACGGCGTCCGTCAGATCACACAAACACCCGACGGATATTTGTGGTTCACGACATTCGACGGCCTTGTCCGCTTCGACGGAGTTCGCTTCACGACCTTCAACAAAAGCAGCACCAAGGGGATCATCAACAATCGCTTCACCGGCATATTCGCCGACGTGGACGGCACGGTATACGCGACGACGATGGAAGACGGCGTGCTTACCATCTACCGCAACGGCGAGTTCACGTCGCTGGGTTCGGACGAGATCCCCGGCCACTACATCGCGCGGATCGTCCGGGAAGACGGCGAGCTCCGATTTCTGACTGAGGACGAAGATCGGAAAGGGAAGAGTTGGTATCGAATGGCCGGTGGCCGTTTCGAGTTCATCGCCCCGGAAGTTGCGGCAACTGCCGATTACAGTTTCACGGGGAAAAGGGGATCGAATCTAACCATCACGGCGACCGGCGTTCGCGAAGAGAACGGAGGTGTTTCGTCGTTCACACCTGCGGATCTTTCAGGAGCAAATTTTCGGCTCGGCTCGTATGAGGATCGCGAAGGGGCTCTTTGGTTTGGCGGCAGCCGCGTATTTAGAGTTCAGAGCGGATCAGCGAAGCAGTTTACCGAACTCGAAAAACTTGCCCCGGCATCTTTTTATCATTCTTTTTGGGAAGAGGCCGACGGCGGCTTGTGGTTTGCCAGCGGCGGAGCGCTTAGCAAGAGTGTCGGCCTGCTGGAGTACAAGGATGGAAAGTTGAAGACTTGGGGATCCGACCAGGGCTTGCTCGGAGCATCCATTCAACAGGTATTTCACGATCGCGAAGGGAACACGTGGCTCGCCACGACTCGCGGATTGGTCAGGCGCCGCAAGAACGTCATCGAATCGTATTCGGCCAAGGACGGAATAGTTCACCCGGAAGTTTATCCGCTCCTACGCGACAGCAAGGGCACCATCTGGATCGGAACATCCCGCGGACTCAGCTTTTACCGCGACGGAAAATTTCAGTCCGCCGAGCTGAAGGCGATTCCGACCGAAGATCCGGCAGATCCGGTGTGGCGCAACGATCTGATATCGGTTCAATCGCTGTTCGAAGATGCAAACGGCACGCTCTGGGTCGGGCTC
>DAIOWA010000458.1:0-3371 GCA_036758705.1 Pyrinomonadaceae bacterium
GACTTCGAGGAGAAGGATGCAAGAGCCTGGGTAGATAAGTACTTCGCCAACATCAAAGCAGCGACACCAGATCCGCTTCCCGATATCTCCGAGCCGCGTCAGACCGAAGAACGTTCGATGACGCGTACCGACAAACTCGCGAAAAAGCCGGCGGTCGGATTCGGTTGGCAGATGCCAAAACGCGGAACTCCGGAGTATTACGCGATGGGATTGATCGACCAGATAATGATCCAGGGCGAGGACAGCCTGCTTTATCAGGAACTCGTGAAAAAGAAGGCATACACGAGCGGAGTTAACGGCGGGATCAATGCCGGGCTCGGGCATATGTTCAACTACAACGGCCCGATGCTGATCTCCGGCGACCTGATCCACGACGAGAAGTTCACGGCGAAGGAGATCCTTACGTCGGTTGATTCTGTGGTTGAAGGACTTCAGAACAAGCCGGTCGAACAGGCGGCTATCGACCGTGCGATCGTGAAGCTCCGCTCCGGCCTTTACGACACGATGCAGCAATTCGGCGGAGTCGGACGAGCCGATCTGCTCGCCTGCTACGCACTGTTTGACGACAAACCGGACAACATAAATCAGATCGAAGCCAACTTCCGCAAAGTAACGCCGGCATTGATCCAGACGACTGCGAAAGAATACCTTCGTAAGACTAACCGCACGATCGTGATGATCAACGTAGAAACGGCCGCCGCCGAAGGAGGCCAACAGTGAAAGTAAAAAGGAAAAATTCAAAAGGAAAAATGATAAGAGTGTCGATCAAATTAGCCGGGTACTGTTTCGCCTTTCTACTTTTTACTTTTTACCTTCCTTCCGCCGCTCTCGGGCAGAAGGAAACGCCGCCCGCCGGCGGACAGCCGAAGCCGTTCGTATTCCCGGCGACCGAAGATTACACGCTTCCGAACGGGATGAAGGTGACGCTCGTCCAGTACGGGTCGGTGCCGAAGGTAGCGTTTCAAGCGACTATCTACACCGGAACCAAGGACGACGCCAAGGGCAAAAAGGCCGTCTCCGAAATGACGGGTTCGATGCTGAAAGAAGGCAGCAAGAACCGTACTGCCGAGCAGATCGCGCTTGATACGGCGAAGATGGGCGGCAGCTTGAACGTCGGCGTCGGTACGGACAGTTCCAACGTCAGCGGCGAAGTGTTGAGCGAATTCGATGTTCAATTCGTCTACCTGCTGGCGGACGTGATGCTCAACCCGAACTTCCGACAGGAAGACCTCGACCGGTTGAAGACTAACAAGCTTCGCCAACTTGCGGTCGCAAGAACTCAAGCAGGCACGCTCGCATGGGAGAAGTTTCGCGAGGTCGTCTTTGCCGGACACCCTTACGAACAGATCAACCCGCGTGACGAAGAGGTGAACGGCTACACGCTCGACGATCTGAAGAAGTTCTACGCGGAAAATTATGGAGCCGCGAAGACGCATCTCTATGTTGTCGGCAAGTTCGACCAATCGGCAATAAAGGCGGCGATTTCTAAGGCCTTCGCCGGTTACGCTAAAGGCAAACCATCGACCCGCAACGTCCCGACGATCGCAGGAAAGCGTTCGCTGACGACGATCAATCGAGCCGACGCGCCGCAGTCGACGATCTATCTCGGAATGCCGTCGCCTTCCCCGACCGATGCCGATTTCGTGAAGTTTGTCGTGATGGACTCCATTCTCGGCGGATCGTTCGGGTCACGGATCACGTCGAATATCCGTGAGAATAAGGGCTATACCTATTCGCCGGGAAGCTTTATCTGGAACCGCTTCAAGACGGGCTACTGGATAGAATCCGCCGATGTCACGACAGAACACACCGGCAATTCCATCAAGGAGATCCTGTTCGAGATCAACCGGATGCGGACCGAACCGGTTGCCGATTCAGAACTCCAGGGCATCAAGAACTACATGGCCGGGCTGTATGTCCTCCAGAACTCGACCCGCTTCGGCGTCATCGGCCAGCTCGAGAATATGAACTACAACGGGCTCGACAAGACGTCGATTGATAACTACGTGAAAAACGTTCTCGCTGTTACTTCGGCCGACGTTCAGGCGATGGCAAAGAAATATCTGACCGAGGACCGAATGACCATCGTCGTAGTCGGCGACCTCGCCAAGGTCAACGAACAGTTGAAACCTTACGAAGTTCAATAGACGATCTTAAGTGTGCGAAGCACACGACCATATCGATAGCTACACGTGAAACGAAGGCCCGCGTGGTGAGTTTTATCTGAATCAAGGGGCGATGATGAAGTTGAGGGAACCGTCGGCGGTGAAGCTGATGTACGACCCGGAGCGAAAGCTGATCGGGATAGCTACGGCTCTCACCCACACCAAAGATACATTCCGCTTACGCGATAAGGACGGCGAACACTGCGCCGGCCGAAACTTTGCCGCCGCACTTTTTTGCAGGGCCATCGGCCTCTTGCCCGACCGCTCGATCCAATTTCCCGATCCAAGGATCGAAGACGGCATCCTCATCCCCGACGTCAATACAACCATCCACGCCCCACGACGCGGGACGCTGAAGCAGGCTTGATTACATCGCTCCGGAATTATGTCCAGTCACGCTCTGCTCAGATTCTTCTTGTTCATTCCTGTTCTTCTTGATCTGTGGTTTCAGGAGTTTTAACCACAGAATAAGATGAACAGGAAGAAATAAGAGAAAGTCGGACCTGCTGCACCCGACCGGCCGGATCGGCTGGCAACGACGCTGCGTGGGCGTGGCAAGCGGGACGCGTGCCCTCCCAGGATCTACAATTTGAATCCGCCGCGGGTGAGCATGGTTTCGAAGCCGGTTTTATCGACGGCTTTGATGTAGGCGTCGCGGGGTTCGACGCGGCCGGCTTTGACGTGTTCGAAGAGGGCGTCGTTGAGCATGACCATGCCGTGGTTTTTGCCGGTCTGCATTGCGGACGGGATCTGGAAGGTCTTGCCTTCGCGGATGAGGTTCGAGATCGCTGGAGTGACGATGAGGATCTCGAGAGCCGCGACACGGCCTCCGCCTTTTTTCGGCAGCAGCGTCTGAGCGATCACACCTTTTAGCGATTCCGATAACATCACGCGGATCTGCTGTTGGCGGTCGGCGGGAAACTGGTCGATGATGCGATCGACTGTCGATGGAGCCGTCGTCGTGTGGAGCGTTCCGAACACGAGGTGGCCCGTTTCGGCGGTTTCGATGGCGATCGAGATCGTTTCAAGGTCCCGCATTTCGCCGACGAGGAGGATGTCCGGATCTTCGCGAAGTGCGGCCCGCAGAGCATCTTTGAACGAATCGGTGTGGTTGTGGACCTCGCGTTGGTTGACCAGGCACTGCTGGTTGTCGTGGACGAATTCGATCGGGTCTTCGATGGTGATGATGTGGTCATCGCGGTTCTT
>DAIOWA010000459.1:0-3369 GCA_036758705.1 Pyrinomonadaceae bacterium
GACGCCAATACCTGGAAGAGTTGGCTCTGAAGAGCGGCGGACGCAAGTTCGAGGCGGATTCGACGATGAGTCTTGACACCGCTTTCGCAGGGATCGCCGAGGAATTGCGGCGGCAGTATTCGATCGGGTATTACCCTGACACCACCGGTCAAAAAGGTGAACGGCGGCAGATCAAGGTCCGCGTTATGCGGCCGGGATTGGTGGTTCGTGCAAAGAACAGTTATGTCGTCGGCGCGACTGACAATCGATTTGCAGGGAACTAAGTCCTTCCGAAGGTCATAAAGCCCGGTCCGGAAACGGATCGGGTTTCATTATTTGGACGAATACATCTTTTGAATAGGGGTTGAGCATCGTAGAATCTGTTTGCTCGGCCATTTTCAAATGCGAAACACATTGGCACTTCTGAAGATCCTTCTTTTGACCGCTCTATGTGGCACCATCATCACTGCTCAATCCGGTGGAAAGGGATCGCCGTCGACCGGCAGCAAGGTAAACAAGCGTCCGCCATCGGCTCAGCCGACCCCAACGCCCACGCCTGACGAAGAAGCCGGCCCCGTTGACGGCCCGGAGATCGTCGTCAATACGAAACTCGTGACGATCCCGGTCCGCGTGATGGATCGAAAGGGCGGCTTTGTTCCCGGACTCAAGAAAGAGAATTTCAAAGTATTTGAGGATGGCGTCGAACAGGAAGTCGCACTCTTCTCTAACGATGCTCAGCCATTCACCGTCGCACTTGTGCTGGATATGAGTTACTCGGCGAAGTTCAAAGCCGCCGAGATCCAGAATGCGGCGATCGAGTTTATCGATCAGCTTCGGCCGCAGGACCGCATCACGGTGATCTCTTTTGACGAAGAGGTCAATATCCTGTGCGAGCCGACGAGCGATCGCAAGGCGATCTACGCCGCGATCCGCCGGGCTCAGATCGCTACAGGGACGAGTCTGTACGAAGCCGTCGATCTGACGATCAATGACCGGCTGCGAAAGATCGAAGGGCGCAAGGCGATGGTGTTGTTCACCGATGGTGTCGATACGACGAGCCGCAAGTCGAACGATCTTGATAATCTTCGCGATGTTATGGAGATCGACACCATCATTTACCCGATCAGGTACGATACGTTTGCTGACGTTCAGCGGATCAAGAATAATCCGGTTCCGCAGGAGTTACCGCAAAAGTCGCAAAAGCCCGGGACAATAAACTTTCCCGGAAGCACGCCGCCGATCATTCCGACAAACAACCCGTCGCCATTTCCGTTCCCAATACCGACCGCAGGCGTCGGGATTCCGAGCGATAAGGGCACGACCCCCGAAGAATATGCAAAAGGCGAGGAATATCTGGATCAGCTAGCCATTCGGACGGGCGGCAGGATATATGTCGCGGATTCGCTCGTAAACCTGTCGAGCGCGTTCTCGAAGATCGCGAGCGAATTGAGGGAACTGTACAGTATCGGCTACTATCCGCCCGACGACAGCAAGGGCGGCAAGGTTCGGAAGATCAAGGTAAAAGTGGATGTACCCAACGTCGCGGTGAAGGCGCGTGACAGCTATGCCGTCGCTGACACCAAGAAGTGATCACACCTCGGTCCCGTCCGGGATCCGTCCGCCCTTTGGAACGATAATTATCCCATCGCGAATAAAGTAAGACCTATCAGGTGCGTCGAAGGTGTCTAGGCCGGCCTGGTTGAGAAGTTTTACATCTCTGCCGATCCGCACGTTCTTGTCGATGATCGCCTTTCGAACGATCGAGTTCGTCCCGATCCCGATATGTGGAATTCCGCGTTCGATGTTCGCCTTCATCTCTTCGAGCGACTCGAAATAGTCTGAGCCCATCACGATAGAACTCTCGATCCGCGTTCCCGGATCTAGCCTGCTGCGAAGCCCGATGATCGAGTTGCGCGCGAAAACACCGTTCAAAATGCAGCCCTCGCTGACCATCGAATTATCGACGTCACAATTGTGCAGCTTCGATGGCGGAAGATAACGGCTGCGGGTATAGATCGGCGATTCCGCGTTAAAGAAATTGAACTTTGGCAACGGTGCAGCGAGATCCAGATTAGCTTCGTAGAAAGCCCTGATCGTCCCTATATCTTCCCAATAATCGTCGAATAGATGAGCCTGAACATTATGGGTCTTGATCGCCTCCGGGATGATCTGGCCGCCGAAATCCATCCCCGAATCGTCATCGGCCAGCAACTCCTTCAGCTTTTCGTAGTCGAAGATGTAAATGCCCATCGACGCGAGATACGGCTTCCTCGCCGCCTCATCCGTGGTGAGCCCGAACTGCGTTGTATCGACACGCATCGCCTCGAGAGCCTCGCCCTTCGGCTTCTCTCTAAACTCGACGATCTTACCGTCGCCCTCGGTCTTGAGCAATCCAAAACCCTCGGCATCGGTTGGGTTTGCTGGAAGGACGGAGATCGTTACGTCCGCATTCGTATCGATATGACGCTGCAAAAATTTCCGGTAGTCCATCCGGTACAGATGGTCTCCCGAAAGGATCAAAAGATTCTTGATCTGCCAACCGCGCAGGTGAGGCAAGATCTGCCGCACCGCGTCGGCCGTTCCCTGAAACCAGTCCGGCGAATCCTTACGCTGCTCGGCCGCCAGTATCTCGACGAAGCCGCTGGAGAAGGTCGAGAATCGATACGTCTGCGATATGTGCCGATTTAGCGACGCGGAGTTGTATTGCGTCAGAACGAATATCTGTGTGATGTTCGAATTGATGCAGTTCGACACGGGCACGTCGATCAGCCGGTACTTTCCGCCAAGCGGAACCGCAGGCTTCGACCGCTCGCCAGTCAGCGGAAACAACCGCGAACCCGCACCACCACCCAGGATCACCGCCACAACGTTATCGTTCAGAGGCATAAGAATCTTAAGATTATCGCGATACTACCTGCTTCAAGACAGCATACCCGTAACTCCTTGTCTTATCAAGGATTTTGCGTCCGCACAGTTAATTCAAAATGAACTCGGTGTGCGAAATATCGTATTATCTATTTGCACCTCTCTTTGCCCTATGTGGTATTGGACAAAAATACTCTTCCTCATACTTGTCGGGTCGGTCCTTGCGTGGTTGGCCTATGAGCTGATCACGTTCCCGTCGATCTCGCGATTAAAGACGGAGAATCCGACGACGACCTCGATGATCGAGTTTCGCAAGTCTGAAGCGGTTGCCGCGGGCCAGGAACCAAAGCAGTTTATGATCTGGACGCCGATGGAGCAGATCTCCCCGAATCTGCAGCGGGCGGTTCTGGCAGGGGAAGATTCGCGGTTTTTTGATCACAACGGATTCGATTGGGAAGCGATTCAGAAGGCGTGGGACGAGGGCGTGAAAGAGGGTGAGAAGGAGGCTCGCGAAGATTGCGAGGC
>DAIOWA010000460.1:0-3364 GCA_036758705.1 Pyrinomonadaceae bacterium
CCATACAGTCAAACACTTTATCAGTTACTTTTCGATCGGCACAAAATACGGCCCGCCGGTTTGATCACGCCGGTCGGGCCGAAAAGTTGCGAGAATAGCATCTAAACAGGTTTGATCGACATCACGAGAAACACCGTTCCGGTCGTCCGCGGAAGCGAGATCGTGCCTATCAGCGTCGGAGCATTCGCAGAAACCGTGAGCTTATTCAGTGTGAGCCCCACTGTCTCGTAGTTGGTTACTGGAACTCCCTTGCCATCATCGCCCGCTATCTTGGCGATCACGATCGGCACGCGAGCACCAAAGCGAAACACCTGCATACTTAAGGCTCCCTTACCGGTCGAGGCCAGCTCAGCCTTGAAACTAGCCAACTGCCAATCGAGGAACGTCGGAGCATCAAGTTCAGTCGACGCGTTCTTGAGCGACGAAACACTTTTGTAGTCAAGCGATCCATTATTCGCGAGTCGGCCATAATAGGTATTCAGCAGCCGATATTCCTTGAATGTAAAAGTCTCGCGGATCTGCTTCGCCACACCATCAAGCGACTTTGGCAGGTCGCCGCGATGGGTAGCGTCATCAGACCCGATAACAACGTAGAGTGTCGCTTCATAACTCTGATCGGGCGCGGTCGTCGAACCTTGCGAAAAAATAGAAAAGCCGCCGCAAAAAAGTACGGCAGCAATGGATATTAGGAACGGTCTTAGTTTGGGCTTGTTCATATTCTCTCCTGTGCTTATCCGAATCGGGGAGGAGCGATTCATTGCACAGACAAGCCCGAAAAAAGTTGCAAAGTATTACTTACATCGCGATGGCGGCAGCCGGGAAGAGAGTGTCGTCGACCTTTTGACCGAAGGTAACGGTGCCGACATTGGTCTCTTCGACGACCTTGTCGCCTTCGTACAGAACGGTGCGATACGGAACAAGAGTTCCTTGAGCATAATTATAATCGTAAAACTTTCGGCGGTATTTTTTTCCATCCTCTTCATACTCGAGCATCATTACTCGAAAAGTTTTCGCACTGACAAAATAACGCGTCTTTCGACCGGCCTTGTCGGTCACATCAACTAGGTGGTAATCCACCGCCATGAGCTTTTCTTTACCGGCCAAAGCGATCGTGGATCCGCTCTCTTTGTACCGAAGCAGGCCGTCCAATCCGCGAAACACCTGATTCTGAAAAGCTTTTGATGCAGCGTCGGTCGGCGTCAGCGAATTGCCGTCGTGAACAAGCGAAACCCTGTCGTCGTCCCAGATCAATGAGTAGCGCACCGTAGGAAACTCATGATCAACCCTCAACTTTTCTTTTTCGATCGACGTTCCGCGAATGATCCATTTCTGATAGTTAGAGGTCTCCATCCGGCCTTCGCCATTCATCATTGATGTTTTGCCGCGTTCGATCGTGGTCTTTCTGATCTGTTCCAGCACGGGCCGGCCGCCGGCAAGAGCGTATACAAAAAGAGCAGTCTCAGTGACCGTCTCCGCCGTCGGATTCGCCATCGCCTCTTTAACGGATAAAGGGCGGGTAGCGGGCGGCGTGGCAGTCGGTGCTGGTGCGGGCGTGGGCGTAGACTTTGGCTCTTCCTGAGCGATCACGCTAAGGACACCGGCGAACACAAAAATAACCAGAAATGACCTAAAGAAAAGAAACACTCTTGAATTGCTCCCAGAAAAAAGCTGAACACGCTGGATTCTTCAAAACAAAGGCGGATTGTAACATAATTGATGTTTACGGGCATTTTCACCCGAGCCGATGTCAAACAGATTGATGTATCGCGGCAAAGAAAGGATGCTTAAAACCTGGAGAAACCGATGTTTAACGTAGTCCTGGTCGAACCCGAGATCCCTCCGAATACGGGCAATATCGCCCGTCTTTGCGCGGCGACGAATACTCATCTTCATATAGTTGGCGTAACCGGCTTTAGGATGGATGATCGAACATTAAGGCGGGCCGGGCTCGACTATTGGAACGAGGTCACGCTTCATCGTCACATCGATCTAGCCGCCCTCTATTTGGCATATCCCGAGGCAAGCTTCGTATATCTCACGACAAAGTCCGAGCGGCCTTATACCGACCGGCAATTCAACGACGGTGATTTTCTCGTCTTTGGCCCCGAAACTCGCGGATTACCGAGCGAAGTACTTGCGGCGAACATCGAAAACTGCCTGACGATACCGATGGCGAACGCAAATGTTCGCAGCCTGAACCTCGCGACAAGCGTCGGTATCGTCCTATTCGAAGCGATCCGGCAATCGTCCCGATGATCACCCGATGATCGTAAGACAAAACTGACGAAAGCAAATCGGGGCCGCTGACCCACCTTTAAAACATTCTTTTTTTCGATTGGGAAGGTGGTCGGCTTACAGCCTCAGGATCGACTGCCTTAAAGTCCGGCTCATTCGGCTGCTGCTCGATCCGCTCCCGGCTCACCTTGATCGCCTTTCCCCACACGAACGTGTACCGGTTAGCGTTCGCCTCGATCTTCGTCCCGTCCAGCACAACCTCTCTCAGCGATATCGCCCCCTCTTCAGCAAGCAGCACCACCACCTGATTGAAGATCTTTTTCAGATGATCCTTCAGCCGCTTCGACCGAAAGTCCGCGATCGTGTTGTGGTCCGGCTTCGCCCCGCCCGCCAGCCACATGAAATGCACGTTCTCATTCAACGCCTGCACAAGTTCCGCGTCGAGTAGATGTTCCTCAAGTATCCGTACACCACCACCTTCAACAACATCCGCGGATGATAGCTCGATGTCCCACCACCTTTATAACTCGCCTCCAATGCCTCTATATCGATCCTCTCGATCACCTCGTTCACCGCCCTCACCGGATGATTCAAAGGCACCAGCTCCTCATAACCCGGCGGCAGCAGCATCGGCTGATTCTGCTCATACCTCTTGAACACCGGCCTACCCTTCTTCTTCATACCTCAATATTTTAAAGCCAACGATATCAATTTGCGCCAAAAAAAGAGGCCGCCTTTTCAGACAGCCCCTTCGTTGTCTAGCTACCATGTTGCCTATTCAGCAACAGCCATTGACTTGTCTTTTTTCTCGCGTTTGATGCCGCCGATCTGGACGAGGTTATCGCCTTTGATCTGGTTCTTTTCGAGAACCATCTGGTTGTAGAGCTTACGCATCATCTGCATTTCTTCTGCTGCGGTCTTCGGACCTTCCATTTCCGGCTTGTTCGGACGGGTCAGGTCGACCTGATTCAGGTTGAGGTTGTGCGACTGATCGCCAAGCTCGACGTGCTTGCCGCGGGCGAAAACTTCGTGACGGCCGTGATCTTTGTACCACTGTGCGACGGTCGCGTTCTGGTGCATATGCTCGATGATGTTTCTCCAGCCGATGCCGGTGTTGTATGCACAGAAC
>DAIOWA010000461.1:0-3350 GCA_036758705.1 Pyrinomonadaceae bacterium
GATCTTCAAACCGTCCACGCCGATCACGCCGAAACCTTCGTTCAGCAGATACTGGGAAAGCGTGTATCCAGCGGGCCCGAGCCCGACGACCATCACGTTCTTACCGTTGTACGGCAACGCGTACGGCCGCTTTGCGTTCAGCGGATTCCAGCGTGCCAGCAAGCTGTAGATCTCGAATCCGTAGGGTAGTTTGAGCACGTCGGTCAAGGATGCGGTCTCGGCCAGCGGGATGTTCACGGGCTCCTGCTTTTGGAAGATGCAGCCCTTCATACAGTCGTTACAGATGCGATGGCCGGTGCCTGCGCACATCGGATTATCGATCGTAACAAGAGCGAGTGAGCCGATCGGGTCGCCCTGCTTTTTGAGCAGGTGCATCTCTGAGATCTTCTCGTCGAGCGGACATCCCTCGGCCTTGATCCCGAGCGGATTTCGTTTCACCGAGCCATCCTTTTCGAACACTCCCGTCGAGCACGAATCCTTACCCCGTTCATGGCAGATCAGACAATAATCGACCTCGTGCAACGCATCGCGCATCGTACCGCGGTCGTCCGTCAGCTTAAATCCGACGCGTCGACGCATATCGTGATCGTGCCCGCGCATTATATTGTGGAGTTTCGGCTCGGGGTGGATCAGATGGACGAGATTCTGATAGTCCAGCGCGTGCGGAACCTTGAAGGCCGCAAACTTCTTGTCCTTCTTGTAGAAGTGCAGTGCCGACCATTGCTCGACGATCGCCAATGCAGCCTTCACCTGAAGCAGATCGCCCGTCTCCTGTATCTCGATCACCTGCTGGTTGAAGAGTTTCCCAAACGGCCGATCGGCGAGAGCCGTGTATGCCTTTTTGATCCCTTCGACCGTAGCCTTCGTCGCGTCCGAAGTATCTTCCGCCTTTGCGAGTTCCTCTTCCGCGTCGGCGAGCTTTGTCGCGATCAGTGCAATGCCAAGTTCTTCATCGAATACTAGGGCATCGTCAAATCCCTTGTTGCGGAGTTCGCGGATCGCCTCATTCAGCTCGTTCTCGTCGACAGACGCGAGATCTTCGAGCGACTTATACTTTTTGATCGCTCTCCGCTGAACGAAAAACTTGTATTTCCAAACCGGATTCTGTTCGAGTATGGTGCGTTCGAGTTCGCCCCTTTCGCGAGTGATCTTAAAAAGGCGAGCGACGAAATCCGAGAGGAACGGAGCCGCATCGGTCAGGATCTTCGATTCAACCTTCTTCTCATATCCGGCTCCCGCGGCTCCGATGTACTTTTTTAGTGCATCGCCGAGGACTGGTTCCTTCTCATCGACTTCCGCGTAAAACTTTTCGGCAAGCTCTTTCAGCTTTACCGCATCGAACAGGTCAGAGTACTTAAAACCGTTAATGCCAAGATCGAGATCGAATTCGTTCACCATACAGACTCGCGTTATTTAGCGGAAACCTCACCGCAATAGGCGTATTATTCCGATATTTACTTGCTCGAAAGCAAACTTTAATCATACCTTACGCAATTCGGCGGAACAATTCGGACGGTTTCGAGCGGCACTCGAGGGAGTTTACAAGAGTATTAAAATCAATCACTTAGCGGAATTTCCGTGTAATTATCTGCGCGCTGTGGTATAAATCAGTTTTGCGCATTTTTTAAAGATAAAGGATCTTCAGATCTCCCGGTTAGCAGTATGGAACAGGATCAGCGTTTAACGCCTTTGCCGAAGGGTGTCCAGGCGACCCCGGCAGTTCCGGCGAATTACCCGCCGGCTTATTCATCTTACTTTGACGATGAATCGCTCGAAGGAAAGGTCTCGATCAGGCAGTATCTCAATGTCGTTTACAAACGGCTGCCGCTGATCATTGCACTCGCGATCCTTGTTACCGCTGTCGCTGCGCTGTATATGTACGCGCAGCCGAATGAGTATCAATCAACTGCTCAGATCATAATTGAACCTCGCCGTCCGAAGATCACTTCAAAAGATTCGATCAACATCAATTTCGGCGGTGATGCTAACTATATGCAGACGCAGCTCCTGCTTTTGCAGGGACCGGAACTGAAGAGAGCTGCAGTAGTCGATCTCGGGCTCCATCGACAGCCGTCCCTTCTCCAAGGTGAAAGGCGCGGTATCGGCGATATTTTTCGTTCTATCTTTTCTAGTGAACAAAAGCCGGAGGCCGACTCCGGCTCGCTGCAGGTTATTCCGGAGACAGGGCAAGCCGGCGGCGACCAACCGGCAAAACTGACCGCTGAAGAAGAAGGCCGGGCGGATCAGATCGCGAAGATGTTCCGGGTCAGTGTCGAACAGGTTGAGCGTACGAATATCGTCAATTTGAGTGTTAGGTCTGATCATCAGGACCTTGCTCCGAAGGTCGCTCTCGCGATGGCCAAAGTCTTCCGCAAAACGGACGCCGACCGTGAAATGGCCGGAGCACGAAAAGCGGTCGACGACCTCGACAGTTCGATCAAGGAACTGCAGAACACGATCAACGAGCAAGATATGCAGATGATAGCGGCGATGAAGAATGAGAATTTGTCGCTCGCCGAAGATGGCCAGAAGATCGCCGCGGGACGCTTGAGTACGATGAGCGAGGCCTATCTCAAGACACAGCAGGAACGTCGAAACCTCGAGGGCCGATATAGCACAGCCCTGGCCGCAAACGCACGCGGGGAAGGTGCGAGCATTCCCGAGATCCGTGACCACCCCGGCTATCAGGCGGCTGTTCAGCAAGCAAATGAACGGAAAGGCAAACTGCAGGATGACCTGCGAGCCAAGGATAAGGAGATCCAATCTGCTGAAACGCTGAAGGCCGAACTCCTTGTGAAATACACAGAGGAGTATCCCGAAGTCAAGAAACTCGATGAACGCATCGCCTCCCTCAAAGCCTCAAAGGCGGGAATGGAGAAAGAGGTTTCTGCACTGATCGAGTCTCAGAAGCAGTCGGTAGATAAAGACGCGGTCTCGGGAGCACTTGTTTCACTCAAAGCTCAACTAGATTCAAAACGGCGCGAGGAGGCTCAGGCTCTCAGCGCATACGAGCAGGAGTACGGCAAGGCCAACGTCCAAGGCCAGGCACTTACCAGCCTCACAACGCTTCGCCGCAATATCGATACGAATCGAACGCTGCTCGACACATATATTCAGCGTCAGAAAGAGCAGGAACTCACGATTGCCAACACTGAGCCGGACAACATCAAGGTTCCGGCGGAAGCGAGCGGAGCCGCGATGGTCGGTCCGGCTCGCGGCCGCAATATTCTGTTGGCGTTCATGCTGTCGATCGTCGCTGGGATCGGCCTGGCGTTCCTAATGGATTATCTTGACGACTCGGTCAAGACGTCCGACGACATCAGCCGCCACCTCGGCCTGCCGACGCTGGC
>DAIOWA010000462.1:0-3349 GCA_036758705.1 Pyrinomonadaceae bacterium
CCTGCCACGAGGACGTTCTCGCCCGCCGCCTCGCGTGCGATCTTTGCGGCGGCGATGTTGATCTCCTTGATCTTGCCTTCGAGTCCGTATGGCTGAAGTTTGTGCCGGGTCGCGCCGAAGGAGTTCGTCTCGATGATGTCCGCACCGGCTTTGATGTATTCCTCGTGAACCTCGCGGACGAGATCGGGCGCGGTGAGGTTGAGTTCGTCGTAGCTGCGATTGATGTAAACGCCCTTGTCGTAAAGGCGTGTGCCGACCGCGCCGTCAAAGACGAAGACGCTGTCTGAATTTAAGAGGTCTCGAAATGATCTCATTGATGCTCTGGCCTTTGGCTTTTTGTTTTTGGTCTTTGGGTTTCCAGGTTCTGACATCAATGCGAAAAACCAAAGACCAAAAACAAAAGACCTACTAAACAAAAAGTCTCGCCGTAACAGCGAGACTTCGTGAAATCCTTTTTGTATCGCTGTTTAGCAGTTTATTTAACGTGGTCGCAAGTCGCAATAACTCACCACAATGTATTAAAAAGATGTTCCGACTTTCACCGGACAGTGTCAAGCTTTGCCGAGGTGCTTTCGGGCTCGTCCTTTCTACCGCTTGATAGCTTTCCAAAGAACGCATATCCCGCTTTCGGGCCGTCGATGTCGAGACGCCAGTGAGTGAAATCTTCGACCTCGTTGCAGCCGACTCCGCGGCCGGAAAACACAAGCTCGTATTTGGTGCCGCGGACGGCGCCGGCCTTTGCGAATCCGGTTGCAGAGCCGAGTACGCCGGTGAAGCGGATCTCTTTATATAGCCAAGGGCCGAGCGGCATCTCTGTGCGGTCGTGAATATCCACCCGGAACTCGGTGTATTTTAGCGGGATCGGCAGGTTGTAGGTTGCCGAGAGGCCTTTGCCCGATTTGATCGTCATCAGCCAGCCTTTTGCCGAGAATGACCCGGCAGTGGAGAACTCGACCAATGGGCCGCCCAACTGTTCGTCCTCTTTGCGGATCGGGTCGATGCCCGTGATCGTATCGAATCCGGCCTCGGTCATAAATAGATCTGCCTTGTCCGCAAACTTGATCTCCTTGATCAGGTCGCGAATGTACGAATCTGTCTTGGTTGTGTACTCGCTCCGCGTGCCGGGCTCGGCGCAGCAGGCACATGCGAAGATGTCGCCCGAAAGCATGGAAAGCGTGACCAGCAGTCCGAATGAATAAACTGCAGCTTTTCTGAACATATGGATCCTCCGACGCATAATGCGTAAACCGGCTTGAAAAAACTATCGTTGGCATTTAGCGCAAAAATAGGTTGACCGCGCACCTTGGCGGATGCGTTTTATCGGAGACGAGCATTCGGGACATTCTTTGCCTTCGCGGTCGTAGACGCGCCAACGCATCAGCGAGCCCGCTCCGTAGACGCCTTCGCCTATTACGACCGGATCGGGGACGATGGTTTTGGTAAGGTCGATCGCTTCGTTGAGTATGAAGCGGACGTTCTGATGAAGCTTTTCGATCGATCTGCCGCGGATGCTCTTCGCACGCTTTCGCGGACTGATGCCGGAAAGAAAGAGCGTTTCGGAAGCGTAGATGTTTCCCACGCCGCATACCTTGGTTTGATCAAGAAGAAATTCTTTGATCACACGATTCGAGCGCTTGAGGATGTCGGTGAGGTATTCGACCGAGAACTCGTCGGAGAATGGCTCGGGAGCGAGTTTTGAAAGCTCCTTGGTTTCGTGAAGCTGCTTGGTTTTGACGATCTTCATCAGGCCGAAATGCCGCTGGTCCTGGAAGACAAGCCGCTCGCCGTCGGTGAAGTAAAGAATCGCGTGTGAGAATTTTGGATCTTCGTCGTCGGGGCTGAGCAGATGAAACCTACCGCTCATCCTGAGATGGACGATAAGCGTGCTGCCGTTATCGAGTTCGAGCAGAATGTGCTTTCCGCGGCGGGTGATCGATTCGATCGTCGCACCGGCAAGTTTTTTGGCGAAGGCGATGGGTTTTGTATCCGGAGCGAGTCGCGGTCTGAGAAGCGACGCGTTTTCGATCGTGCGGCCGAGTACGACGCCGCGGAGGGCGTTGGTTACGTGTTCGACTTCGGGCAGCTCCGGCATCTTGTTTGTCCCAGATCAAGCAATCAGAATTCTCTTTCTTGTTCTTCTTGTTCCTCCTTTTCTGTGGTCAAAAAAAGGAGTTCAACCACAGAACAAGATGAAATAAATCCGAACAAGATGAAATGACAAAGCCAAACACAACACGCGGTTTAATCCGGGTTTATACCACCGAATAATCGGGGATCGTCGCTTTGTCGCCCAGCACTGATCCAGCACGAAGCTCAGCATCTTTTCCGATGTGACAGCCCTTGCCGATCACCGAGCCGCGTATTTTGGCGAAGGTGCTGATACGCGAATGCGACCAGATGACGGAATTCTCGATGATCGCCTTCTCTTCGACATGTACGCCGGGGCCGAGTACAGAGTTCGTGATCCGCGCGTTCGACTTTACCTGACATCCCTCGCCGAGGATCGAGTTTTCGATAAACGCAGTGGGCGATGTTTCTGTCGAACCGGCGGTGTCGCCGAGAGCGAATCGGGCTTTGCCGGAGAGAATGTCTAGATGTGCCGACAGATAACTCTGCGGCGTGCCGATGTCTTGCCAGTAGTTGCCGTCGAGAACATATCCGGAAAACGCTAGCTTTTGTTCGAGTGCCTTCGGAAATACGTCGTACTCGAATGATGAATTTACGCCCTTCGGGATCAATTCGAGTGCGGCGGGTTCGAGAATATAAATACCGGCGTTTATTGTATTAGTCGAGCCCTCGAACATCCCGTCCTTTGGCTTTTCGATAAAGCTCTCGATCGCTCCGCTCGAGTCCATCGCTACCAATCCGTACTTCGTTGGATCTTCGACGCATGCGAGACCGATCGTGATCTGATCTTTGCGAGAGTTGTGGACCTCGATCATTTTCGAGAGATCGAGGTCTGTTAAGATGTCGCCGTTGAGTACAAGGACTGGTTCGGACGCTCTCTCGATCGCGAATCGGACTGCTCCCGCCGTTCCGAGAGCCGATGGCTCGGTTACAAAATGAAGATCTACGCCAAATTCGGAACCGCCGCCGAGCACTTGCTCGATCTTGTCTGGCTGATAACTAAGCGAGAGCGTTACGTCTGTTATCCCGGCCTGTCGGAGCAGGTCAAGTTGATAGGTCAGAAATGGCCGATTGGCGACCGGTACGATGGGCTTTGGGGTGTAAACGGTGAGCGGACGAAGCCTGGTCCCTTTACCGCCCGCTAAGATCAATGCACGCATAAATTGTTGAATATAATAAACTTAACCATAGAAGAACAGGCCCTGAAAATCAAACCGATCTG
>DAIOWA010000463.1:0-3341 GCA_036758705.1 Pyrinomonadaceae bacterium
AATACTGGCCCGATATTTCATCAGAATCCAACGTCGCATTTCAGTCTGTCACTCAGGCGGAACGACCGACAAGCGGTTCAGTGATCGTTAAGCATTCGGACGGCGACGCGTTCGTGCTTGCGAAGAATGGGTTTGCTCCGGCCTGGTCTCCGAACGGCCAATGGATCGCGTATTTTGTGCGGAGCGATGCGGGAATTGAGATCTGGCGGTCGAGCCCTACGGGAAACGATACGGTCAAGCTGGCCGACGACGATGTTTGGCCTCTGGGTTATTCGACGAGCCCTTACCTCAAGGTCGGGACGAATCACCTTAGCTGGTCGCCGGATTCATCGCAGATCGCTTTCGAGTCGCGACGGGGCGGAGCGTCGAATATATGGTTAGTCGGCGTCGATGGAGCCAATTTGACGCAGGTTACCTCAAACGACGATAAGCGCGATAGTTACTGCTGCCCGTTGTGGACGCCGGACGCAAGATCGGCCATTATATCTGCCGCAAGCCCCACGGGCTCGAGAATTGTGGTCTATGAGTTTGGCAGCCCTGACCTGCGCCGAATTTTCGAATCCAAAGAACGGATCAGGGTTCTGGGCCTGTCGGAGGACGGGAAAGCGGTGATTCTCGCTAAACGGAGGGACTCTGCTGATCTAGCGGCTGCAACGGCGGTGGCGGAGATATTATTGCTTCCGCTTTCCGGAGGTGTTCCTTCGAAGGTTGACGAGCTGGCGAACACATATTTCAACAACATCCATCTTTCGCATGATGGTCGATCGATCGCGTTCACTACTGAAGTGGATGGCATTACTTCGATCCGAACGATCTCGATCAAGGGTGGTTTGCAGAAGGAACTGATCGCCGAGAAGGACCCGAAAGTGATGATCTCCAGTCTGGCGTGGTCGCCAGACGGAAAGACGATCGTGTTTGGCAAGCAGACGCGGACACATCTGCTTTCGCAGCTATCAAAACAGAATTGAACGGAGGAACCGGAATGAACCACAACCCCAAGCGATACATTCTAACAGTCGCCACCATTGGAGCCATGATCCTCGGCCCGGCGTGCGGAACCGTAACGGATACGAACGTGAGTAACTCCAACGTAGCATCAAATACAAAAGTGGCGGATCTCGGGCCTTGTGAGTTGGAATGGACCGATGCAGAACGCGCCAAGATAGAGCTAGACATCGCGACCGCGATACGCGGCAAGGGAGCACAAAAAAAGCTGAAAAAGAGCCTCGATGGCGATGGCGGAAAGCCACCCTGGTTTCGATTCGAGGTCAGACGTTCACCGGGAGTTAGTAGTACCGGAGTTCCCGATAGATATTACGAGGCGGTCTTTTATGGAGCAGTAGCTGGAAACGTCCAATTCGAGGAGCTAGCCGACGTTCTCAATGATTTTAATGGAAAGAAGCAATGCGTGCGGAGGGCAGTCTTTCTCCCCACAAGTCCGGGTCCGGGCCCGAGTCCGAGTTCGAACTCCCCGCCCTTGGCTCCTGCTCTGCGGGCGGTCGGCTTCGAATGGACGGCGTGTGACTATCCGATGAGGCCGTGTTCGACGGGCGAATGTGCTTGTAACTGAAACGAGAGAAGATTCGGGACGGCGGTTCAAGTGGAACTGCAATTTGCGAGAATCTAAGTTTTCAATTTACGCGCGACTCAAATTATCCCACGCGCTCGAAATCTGGGACGATGTTGGACGGCGTTCGCGTCGTCCTTTGTCTTCGGTATGGATAGCTCGCGTTCTGGCCCATCAAGGTGTTTCGCCAAAAATGGCTTGATCTCCGCAAGCTGCTCAGGCTTGACGAGATATGACGTAGCTCCAGCGGCGATCGCCCGCTGCTTGTCGATGTCACGATCGAGGGCGCTGTACACTGCGATCGGCGCGTTGGGATATAACCGGCGGATCGTTTCACACAACTTTATCCCAGTCGTATCGGGCAGGCAGTAGTCGAGCAAAAAAAGATCGAAGAATTCTGAATCGATCAGATGCAGAGCCTCTTTCCCGTCCATCGCGATAGAAATCTCGCACCCGCATTCTTCGCGGATCCAATATTTCATCATTTCGCAATTCTCTGCATCATCGTCAACATACAGCACACGTGGAGTCACGGGCATTACTTCACCTCTTCCGATCAAATTGCGAAAAAAGAGGCTCGCCATAAAGGTGAGCCTCTACCAAATTGGTCGTTAAACCGCCCGCCTTCCCGTAACTAACTGGACGATCAGAACGACGAGTGCCAAGACCAAAAGAATATGGATCAACGGACCTACCGACGCACCAGCAAAGCCAAATCCAAGCGCCCACAAAACCAAAAGAACTATCAAAATTGTCCAAAGCATAATAACCCCCTGTTCTCTTTTTGAATCTATTGAGCCGACCTTTTCAGCCCTTCCGAAAGTGTTATGGCAACGCGTGTGCCAGATTTGTAACTTATGGAATTTCAATTGCTTAGACCTTTTGAGGAGTCCGCTGGTGTATGAAATTGAAACGCGGAAAGTGCAATCAGAAACGTACAACGTACGAAATTTATGTCGAAAGGGAAAGATACAATTTTTGACACGTCTACGTCCCGGGCGATGATCGTGAAGGGGCGCCGCGCAAAATGGTGGGAACGGAAGGGCGGCAAATCGTCCGGGTTTCGTTATGTCGATAACAAGGGAAAGCAGATCACGGAAGAGGCTTCCATCGATCGCATAAAGTCGCTTGTGATCCCGCCGGCATGGAAATACGTGCGTATCTGCCCATCGCCTAACGGACGGCTGCAAGTTGTAGGAATGGATGCACGCGGTCGGATTCAGTATCGCTACAATCCCGCGTATACCAAGAAACAGGACCGGAAAAAGTTTGCGAAGGTAGAGAAATTCGGCGAGTCCTTACCTGGCCTTCGAAAGGCAACGAGCGATGATCTTTCAGTGGAAGGCCTCCCCAAAGAGAAAGTGCTCGCGGCAATGCTGCGATTGATTAATTCGCTGTATTTTCGGGTCGGGACCGACTTGAGCGAGAAACATTACAGAACTTATGGGATCACTACGCTGAAGAAAAACCATCTTACCCTTAAACCGAAAGGAAAGCTTATTTTCGATTTCGTTGGGAAAAGCCACGTTCAGCATCGAAAGGTACTGGTTGATGAAGCTCTCGCCTCGGTTGTAAGGGAGATCGCCGCGTTGCCGGGCGGGCGGAGGTTATTCAGATTTATCGATGCCGACGGAAACAAGCGAAGTATCAAGCCCGCGGATGTTAATGCCTATTTGAAAGTGATCACCGGTCCGCAATTTTCCTCAAAGGATCTTCGAACCTGGGGCGGAACACTTCTAGCGGCAAGTGCGTTGGCTGAGATAGGAAAGGGAGA
>DAIOWA010000464.1:0-3331 GCA_036758705.1 Pyrinomonadaceae bacterium
TTGCTCCGTCGTCTTTGTTCAGGTGGTCGACGTGTTCTTTCGGCAACACCTTGGTCTTGAAGGTTCCTTGTGCCCGGACCTTCATTCCGGCGGCATTCAGCGGAATGAAGAACGCATGATCTCCGAACGTTACCCGAACGCTTTTACCACCGTCTTTGTCCGCGATCTCAGCCCAGCAGCCTTCCTTCTTGCAGGAGCGAACGACGACGCCGTTCAATTCGACGGTCTTGTCAGCAACCTTTGCTGGTTCCTTAAAAGCCTTTTCAACCGAAGACTTTTTGACGCCTTTCGCAAGTACCTGGCCGCGCATGATCTTTTCACCCGCTTTCAGGTCAACTGCCTTATTCTGCTCGTTGTTTGCCACCGGCTCGCCCTTGCTATTCATTTCTTCGTGCTGTGCGAATGCATTAATACCGAGTCCGAGAACAAGCGACAAAACTATAACAATTTTTTTCATTTCTGATCTTTCTCCAAATGACTAAACGTTACTTCGTATTTTCGTAAACAATTCGCCCATTGACAACCGTCATCCACACGGTCGCGTCTCGAATGTCCGCCCTTGTGACAAATATGTCGTTCGAAAGGACAACAAGATCGGCAAGATTCCCAACTGCAATGCTTCCCTTTTCCTTCTCCTGAAATTCGGCGAACGCCGCTCCCATCGTGTAGGCGTATACAGCTTCTTCAACTGTGATTCGCCGCTTCGCGTCCGCATTTACCGCCGCGTAGATGCCTTCGAGTGGGTTGAATCCACGCATTGGTGCGTCGGCGCCGAACGCGACCCTCGCTCCTGAATCTAGCATCTTTCGATAGTCGTCATCGCCCGCAAACAATATGGGCTGCATCGAAGGGATGATCTTTGATCGTGCGAATCGGTTCACATCTACGGAAGCGATACCACCTGCGTGTTCAACCCGAAACCGCCGGTCGCGATCGCCGTTAGCATTTATCGCCTTTTCAAACGCGAACAGCACCGCCCGATTCGCCTCTCGACCGATCGCATGGATAAGCACTTGCAAACCTGCGGAATCGGCAGCGGAAATGTTCTTACCGAGGTCCGCTGTCTCGGGGTCTTCAGGATCATAGAATCCTTTCACACAACCTGTGCGGACCATCGGATCGCCGCTTCCGGCTTTTGTTCCAACCGCCGCGAGCTTCGCCCAGTTCGAAAGCGATATGCAGTCATAGATGCGGGTCTTCAGCTTGCCCTGCCTATAAACCTCCCGATAAACGGCGGCAAGATCGTCGGAGTGTGTGTCCTGAATGCTGGTCACTCCGAAACTGGCGGCATAGTTTGACGCAATCTCGGCAATCATTGGCCAATCACGGATGTGATCTTTCGGCACCACGAATTGGACCGACCGTGTACCGTTAGCGTCGAGTACACCGCTAGAGGATTCGATCTTAGCGGTGTGAAGGGCAATGGAGTTCGCAAATGAGCTCTTTGGGTCGGTATGAAATACGAAGACCGGGTTATCGGGCGTTGCCGCGTCCACTTTCGCCCGAGATAACACGATAGAAGCGTCAAGTTTTCCGCCCAATATCCAGCGGCCCTTTGGAAGAAATCGGACAAAATGGCGAAACTTTGCAAGTACGTCGGCTTCCGACCTCGCGTCGCCTAGGTCTATAGAAGAAAAGAGATTCCCGATCGCCATGAAATGAGCGTGAGCGTCGTTAAACCCCGGAAGTACGAGCTTGCCGTTCGCGTCGATCACCTTTGTTTCCTTGTCGACCAGCTTGCGGATCTCGTCGGTCGATCCAACAGCGGTGATCCGCCCATCCCTTGCCGCCACAGCCTCGGCCCGAGGATTGGCCCTGTCCATCGTACGAATGTTGGCGTTGAGGATAACCAGGTCGGGTGGTGATTGTCCGGGGGTCTGGACGATCAGACAAAGCACGGCAACCGAGACTGCAAAAGGTACGAAGGCTAAGAGCGGGGGCAAGCCGCCCTTCATTACGGTCATTTGTTGATTTGAACCCGTCAATTACCCGATCCAACCACGCCAGTCTCAGTTAGGAAGACGGGCTTGCCCCCGCTTGTTGAATTTATTTCTCAAATACGACCCTACCATCCACGATGGTTTTCAGAACGGTCACGTCGCGTATCTTCACCGGATCGATCGTAAAGATGTCATCAGAGAGGATCACGAAATCCGCGAGTTTCCCGGGTTCCAGCGTCCCCTTCCATTTCTCCTGAAATTCCGCATATGCCGAACCCCACGTAAATGCCCGGACGGCTTCTTCGACTGTGATCTTTTGCTCGGGGAGCCATCCGTTGGGATTCTTGTCGTCAAGAGTGCGGCGAGTGACGGCACCGTAGACTCCAAAGAGTGGATTTATCGGGGCAACGGGCGAATCGGACCCGAAAGCTAGGATGCCGCCAGTGTCGAGGATCGTTCGGAACGCGTACGTTCCTTTCAGCCTTTTCTCGTCAAGCCGTTTCCACGCCCAGCGGCCGTCGTCCATGATGTGAAACGGCTGCATCGAAGCAACCACCTTCTGCCCGGCAAATCGTTTCAGATCCTCGACACGTAAATGTTGCGCGTGCTCGATCGTAAATCGCCGATCCTTTTCGCCGTCTGCGTCAGCGACTGCCTTGTAATGATCCAATATAGTCGCGTTCGCACGATCTCCGATCGCGTGAATGCGAACCTGCAAGCCAGCCTTATCGGCCGCCAGAATATCCGAGCGCATCGTAGTCGTCACATCGGGCATCGACAATCCAGCGGTGTTTGGTGCATCGAGATACGGCTCGAAGAACCACGCAGTCGTCGACCCCAAACTGCCGTCGGCGAAGCCTTTCAGACACCCGACACGCAGCATCGAATTGCCGAATGCATGTTGAATTCCCGGCGATGACCAACGATTGTAGTCGCTCAACGGCGTGCATCCGTAGATGCGTGTTTTCAGCGTCCCTCGGCGAAGCAGTTCCTGGTACGCGGCGATCCCGATGCCCGCCGACATATCCTGCACGCTCGTGATACCGAGGCTCGCCGCGTGATCGCTCATCGCCTGCGCCGCTTCCAGTTTCTGTTCGAAAGTTGCATCGGGGATCTTGCTCTCGATGTATCCCATCGCAGCGTCCTTAAAGACCCCGGTCGGATTTCCGCCCGCGTCGCGAACGATCTCGCCGCCCGAAACATCTTTGGTGTTTTTGTCGATGCTCGCAAGCTTCATCGCGAGACTGTTCGCAAGCGCCATGTGCCCGTCGAGCCGATTGATGAACACCGGGTTGTCCGGTGTAGCCGCGTCGATCATGGCCGCAGTCGGCAACGCGTTCGGGGTCCAGTTTTCGTGATCCCATTGACCGCCCGTGATCCATCGGCCTTTC
>DAIOWA010000465.1:0-3313 GCA_036758705.1 Pyrinomonadaceae bacterium
CTGAGGCACGCCGCCAGCGTTGATTCTGAGCCAGGATCAAACTCTCGTTGATTTCTGTCTCATTAGTTTAACGTCAGAAATTCATCTGACGTGTCCGAACAAGCCGAAGCTTGCCGAACGTGTTCGTATTTACGAATTAACACATGGACCTACATATCTAGTTTTCAAAGATCAACTTCTTTCGCTTTTGTTTCCTTCAAGCGAAACTCCCGATTATACAGAGCGTTTCAGCATTGTCAAGCGACTGCGTTCGCTTTCTTTTTTAAGCGACGCTGCCGATTTCACAGAGCTATTTAACGTTGTCAAAGCGGTCGTTTTCACCTTTCAGTTACCCTCAAGCGAAACTATTGAGTATACAGTGCCTTTCAGCATTGTCAAGCGACAAACGAAAGTTTTTAACTTTCTTTCGAAAAGTTTTTCAACTTCCTAAATTCTTTGTTAAAGATCTTTCGTTCGAAGCAATTTGCAATATTGCACCAAGCAGAAATCATTGTCAAGCGGACTGAAGGAGAAGATCAAAATAATATATCGATTCGATACGGGAGTTAGTGTTTTGTTGACGAATCGTTCGAATCGTCACATCTGCAGAATCGGCCTGGAGCGGGCGACGAGGCTCGAACTCGCAACTTTCAGCTTGGGAAGCTGACACTCTACCATTGAGTTACGCCCGCATTTACCCTTCGAATTCGCTGATTATTGCACAGAAGATTTTCAGGAAGCAAGACTTTTCACCGGGCACTCATCAGCATATCGATAACTTCGCGGACGGCTCCGCAGCCGCCGCTTTTCAATGTGAGATCGTCCGCGGCTTCTTTAACTTCCGCGACCGCGTTCGCGACGGCGACCCCCTTGCCGCACGCCTGCATCAATTCGATGTCAGGCAGGTCGTCTCCGACAAAGGCAGTGCTCCCAGCGTCGATGCCTGTTTCAGACCAAATCGCTTGAGCTGTCTCGAGTTTATTCTTTACACCTTGATGGACGAACTGAATTCCCAGTTCCGCGGCCCGGCGTTCAACGATGCTTGAAGATCGCCCACTGATGATCCCAACAATATTTCCCGCTCGGATCCAGTTAACAATTCCCTGCCCGTCCTGTACGTCAAAGACCTTTAGCTCTTCGCCGTTCGCGGAAAAATAAAGCCGGCCGTCCGTGAGGACGCCGTCACAATCGAGCAGCAACAATTTGATCTTATCGCTCAAACCAATTACCTCACCTCAAAAACGTCAACGGAGCTTACTTTCCATCCGCTACCGGATCGGGCAAGGCGAAACACCGCCATCCCGGATTCAGGATCTTTATTGAGCAGCTTGATAGCGAGATTCGTCTCAACCAAGGCAGTGTTTGCGTCGATCATATCGATCTGCTTGACCTCGGTCTTCCATGCGGCCGTTTGGCCCGCGACGCCTCCGGAGAATCTCGACGCCTCGCCGGGCAATACCAACGCATCAAGCTGTGCCTTTTGGTTAGCAGCCGCCGCCCGGTCCCATTGCTCAAAAAACGCGGTTATGCTCGGATCCAATGCAGTTCGCGTTCCAGCACGAACGCGGATATTGCGTGCAGCGAGGCTGGCACCGTAGTCACCTTCCGCACGTACTGCATCTGCAGCGAGTTTCCCCGCCTGATCGTTCTGCCCGGTTCGAAAGGCGACATCCGCCAAGCCAACCAGAGCCCATGCCATGCTGCGCGACGTCGGTAGTTTTTCATCCAGCACGGCACGAAACTCTTTCTCGGCGTCCGGATTTCGGTTAAGCCCAAGCAAAGAGCGCCCAAGCAACACCCTTACATCATCGTGCCTCGGAAAATCAGCAAGGACCTGCCGAGCCGTCTTTTCGGCTGCCGCAAAATCCTGCTTATCGAATGATCGCTTCACTGCCAGCAACGGATCGCTGTCCGTAAGTTCGCGTGGTGCAACGTCATCGGAAAAATCTGTCTGTGGGTAGAGTTTTTGCCTATCGATCTCGATCCGGCGGATCTTCACCGGCGTCTTGAAGGTTACCTCGCCGAAACTCGTTGCTCGGATGGTAGCCGGAACGCTCATCCGCTGGCCGTTCTCAAGCAATGCTTCCACGTCGACCGTTACATCGATCGCACCGGTATTGCGCAGCGCAACCTTTGCTTCGCCCGCTCCTTGCTGCGGCAATCCGGCGAGGAGGTTCATATCGGTCGTCTGATCGAACGCGTAATCCAGAAAGGATTTTTGTTCGGCAAATGAGGTTCGGATCTCCGCCAAACTCACGACTCGATCTTCCATTGCGGCTTTGATCCGGGAAGAAAATTCGTTTCCGCCAGCCTTTATATAAAGCAGTCGCCAGACCATCGCCCCTTTATTGGCAACAACGGTGTAATAGTAATCGTCGAGCGGTGAGACCGTGCTGATCGGAGAATCCCTTTGAACGACTGATGCGTAAGCGACTCGTTGGCGGAGGCGTTCGACATCCGCCACATCCTTTCCATACTTACTTTCAACAAATTGCGTCGCCAGAAATCTCGCCAGGCCTTCGCGGACCGCTCCACTGCCGTCACCTGTAACGGCGGTAGATCCGCCAAGCCATGTTTTGGCAACTCCCTCCGCAATCGATAGAGCAGTTTGTGAATCTATCTTAGGCCGCCGCAAAACTGCCTCATCAAACAGGATCGTTCCGCCGCCCGAGAATCCTGCTCCGCGTCTGGACGATGCGAGTCTAATTTGGCCGGAGCTTGGAGCCGCTCCCAGCACGCCCTCGACAAAAACCTTCGCCTCGCGAGCAATACCGATCAGTTCCTCACCTCGCTTGCGAACTTCTGCATCGGCTCCTTGTGTAAGATAGGCTGATATGCCGTCTGCATTCACTACGTCCCACGAACCCACTGCGAAGAACGGCTGGACATTTAGCTTGCCGTCAAACACGCCGCCGGATTCCGCTCCGCTCGAGACGGCAAGGCGGCCAGCCGGAGCCGTCACTTGGACGCGGGTCGGCGCGTAATCTGCTCCTCGGGCGAAGAACCAGCTATTTGGTGTGGGATACCAATAGGAGAGCGGTAAGAACTGAGTTCCCGTCGAAGAGATCGCGGCAAGTCCGGAATTCTCCTTGACGTTCAGCCGATATGTCACCTCTACCGCCACGTTTCCATTCGGCGCCACGGAAGGCATACGGACGACGATCTGCTGCAGACTTCCCGTTCCTGTTTTCTCTTCGCGTTTCGAGAACTCGCTCGCCGTACCATTGACGGTGACCGCAGAGATGTCGGCCGCGGGGCTGATCCGAAGAGTCATCGTCGACGCCGGACGGGCAGAGGCGTTCCGTGCTTCCACCTTTGCCTTGACGGCAAGGTT